>JAFEDM010000100.1 GCA_018241625.1 Pseudomonadota bacterium
CCGTTGGCGCCTACGGCGGCCGCGGCGCTTCCCAACGCCAGCGCCCAGGCCAGGGCCTCCAGGATCCAACAGAGGGCTCGCCACAGGCTGCGCATCGAGGCCGCTCCTAGCATTGGTCCAGCTTGACCGCGAGCGGAACCCATGCGCTTGACGCGCGGTCCATGCAGCTCGCCGACTTCGACTTCGATCTACCTGATTCCGCCATTGCGCTGCGGCCCGCGAGCCCGCGGGATTCCGCGCGCCTGCTGGTGGTGACGCCGGATGCGCCGCCCGCCGCCAAGATGCGCGACCTGACCGTCCGGGACCTACCGGGTGAACTCAAGGCGGGTGACCTCCTGCTGCTCAACGATACGAAGGTGATCCCCGCACGGTTGAAGGGCGTGCGTCATCGCCCAAACCACGAGGGGGGCGAAAGCCAGGTCGCGGTGGAGGCGACCTTGCACCGACGGCTCGCGCCGCACCGCTGGACGGCCTTCATGCGCCCCGGCAAGCGGTTGGCGGAGGGCGACCGCATCGTCTTTGGCGAAGCGCAGGACCGCGCCTGCCTGCTGGGCGCCCTGGACGCCACTGTCACGGCGAAAGGCGAGGGCGGCGAGGTGACGCTGAGCTTCGACCTGTCCGGCCCCGACCTGGACGCCGCAATCGCCGAACGCGGCGCCATGCCGCTGCCGCCCTATATCGCCGCCAAGCGCCCCCAGGACGAGCGGGACCGTGCGGATTATCAGACGGTCTACGCGGCTGAGGACGGCTCGGTGGCCGCGCCGACGGCGGGGCTGCACTTCACGCCGGAGCTGTTCGCGGCGCTGGCGGCGCGCGGCGTCGAGACCGCCTTCGTCACCCTGCACGTGGGCGCCGGCACCTTCCTGCCGGTCAAGACCGAAGACGTCGCCGAGCACCGCATGCACCCGGAATGGGGCGAGCTCGACGCGGCCACAGCCGACCGCCTGAATGTGGCGAAGGCGGCGGGCGGCCGGATCGTCTGCGTCGGCACCACGTCGTTGCGGCTGCTGGAATCGGCGACCGGCGAGGACGGCGTGGTGCGCCCCTTCATGGACGAGACCGCGATCTTCATCACCCCCGGCTACCGCTTCCGCGCCGCCGATGGCCTGATGACCAACTTCCACCTGCCGAAGTCGACCCTGTTCATGCTGGTCAGCGCCTTCGCGGGGCTCGAGACCATGCGGGCCGCCTACGCCCACGCCATCGCCACGGGCTACCGCTTCTATTCCTATGGCGACTCCAGTCTGCTGTGGCGGGCGGCCTGATGGCGGCTTTCCCCTTCGCCATCGACGCCACCGACGGCAAGGCGCGCACCGGCGTGCTTTCGACGCCACGTGGCGACATCCGCACGCCGGCCTTCATGCCGGTGGGCACGGCAGGCACGGTGAAGGCGCTGACGGTGGAGCAGGTGGCCCAGACGGGCGCCGACATCATCCTCGGCAACACCTATCACCTGATGCTGCGACCGACCGCCGAGCGGGTGGCCAGGCTGGGCGGCCTGCATCGGTTCATGCGTTGGGAGAAGCCGATCCTGACCGACAGCGGCGGGTTCCAGGTCATGTCGCTGTCCAAGATCGCCAAGGTCACCGAGGACTCGGTCACATTCCAAAGCCACATCGACGGTTCGCGACATGTGCTGACGCCGGAACGGTCGATCGAGATCCAGGCCGACCTGCTGGGGTCGGACATCTGCATGCAGCTCGACGAACTGGTCGCCCTCCCGGCGACGCAAGAGCGCGCCGGTGACGCCATGCGCCGCTCGGCCCGCTGGGCTGAACGCTGCAAGTCGGCCTTCGGCGCGCGTGAGACCCAGGCCCTGTTCGGTATCCAGCAGGGCGGGATGTCGGAGACGCTGCGCCGCGAATCCGCCGATCGTCTGGCCGAGATCGGCTTCGACGGCTATGCGGTCGGCGGCTTGGCGGTGGGCGAGGGGCACGCAGGCATGGTCGAGGTGTTGGACTATGCGCCGGACATGCTTCCGCCCGACCGGCCGCGGTATCTGATGGGCGTCGGCAAGCCGGTCGACATTGTCGAGGCGGTGTTCCGTGGCGTCGACATGTTCGATTGCGTGCTGCCGACCCGCTCCGGCCGCCATGGCCAGGCCTGGACCTGGCAGGGTTCGATCAATCTGAAGAACGCCCGCTTCGCCGAAGACGAGACGCCGCTGGACCCGTCGAGCGATTGTCCCGCCAGCCGCGACTATTCCCGGGCCTATCTCCACCACCTGGTGAAGGCCGAGGAGATCCTGGGTCAGGTGCTGCTCTCCTGGCACAACCTGGCTTTCTTCCAGAGTTTGATGGCGCGCCTGCGCGCCGCGATCGCCGAGGGCCGCTTGGCGGATTTCCGCCGTGACGTCGTGGCTCGGCAGGCGGGCGAATGAGCGAACGCGAGGCCAGCGGGCCTTCGCGTCCCGCGCGGGTGGTCTTCGGCCTGGCGCTGGCGACCTACCTCGCGGCCGAGGCTTGGCTTCTCTGGCGCACCTCGATCCTCGAGCCCTTTTCCGACATGTTCGACTGGATCGCCCGATGGAAGGTCCTGCAGGCCGACGGGAACCTTGGCCGGTATCTGTGGGCGCCGCACAACTTCCACCACCTGGTCTGGTCATTCGGCGTGCTCGACCTGGACCTGAAGGTCTTCGGCGGACAGAGCTACCTTTTCCTGGCGGTCGGCGTGGCCTGTCTGGTGGTGACGGCGGCGATGCTGGCGCGGCTGGGCGCCCAGGCGGCGGGACCTGGCCTGCGACTGATCGGCGGCGGTGTGGCGCTGGCGATCGCCCTGATGGGCTGCGACGTGCTCGACGCCAACGTCGACATCAACACCACCTATGTCCACGCCCTGGTGTTCGCCGTAGCGGCCATCGTCTTGGGCGCGGATCTCGGCGATCGGCCGTGGGCCCGAGGGGGCGCGAGCCTCATCTGCGCGGCG
>JAFEDM010000101.1 GCA_018241625.1 Pseudomonadota bacterium
AAGCTGAACGGACCACCCTCATGGCGACGGCCGCCGTCATGGGCCGCGTCGGACTGCGCGGCGTCGGCCTCGATCACCGCGTCGTTCTGGAGATCCTGGTCATCGTCCGCTCGCTCGAACAGGTCGCCCGACTTCGGCTCCTCGTCCTCGACTTCGACGCGCGACGCCCAGGGCGGCGCGGGGTCCGCCTCGGGATCCGCCGCATCCGCCTCGGGATCGGGCGCGCGCAGGAAGAACGGCACTGGTTCTTCGAAGGGCTGCGGCTTGGCGGCCTCCGACGCGGCGGGCGCCTCCTCGGCCTCCTGGAAGATGGTCGAAAGCCGCGCGCTGACCGCCTCCGCGGCGGCCCGGGCCGGCCCATCGGTCTCGTCGGCGGGCTCCGGAGGAATAGGGGCCGGCGTCGGCTCGCCATCGCGCAGCACCACCATCTGCTCGCCGTCGACGGCCGTCGTCACCGCGACGGGCGCCTCGGCGGGCACGATCTCATGGGCGTCGGCGTCGAGCAGCGGACGCAGGATCGGCGACGGCGCGGCGATCCAGGCGTCGCCCGGCGGGGTGAGGAACAGGGCCTTCTCGGCCGCGCGGCGGCGAACCAGGGCGTCGACCACGATGCGCTCGCCGCCGACGATCGCCTTGCGCCACAGCTCCATGGCGCAGGCGGCGCGGATCAGGTCGCCCTCGTTCAGGCGCTTCAGGACGCCCGACTGATGGAAGTTGTCGAGGCCGATGTTGAAGATGAAGGCCGCCAGGGCGTCGTACTGGTTCTGGTTCAGCGGCGCGAACACCGCCTCGTTCAGGGCGTGGCCGATGGCGATCAGGTCGTAGAGCAACAGGGCTTCGGCGTCGTCCGCTGACACCTGAGCGCCCTGACGCGCGGTCAGGGTGTGGCCATGGCCGATCGTCCAGCGCCCATCGGGCAGCTGAACGGCGGTCTGGCGGAAGCCTTCGAACCGCTTGATCAGCTCGATGGCCGCCCGTGATACGCGATGGCGAGGCGACATGCCCTCTGCCCCAGTTTGACACACGCCCCCCGGGGCGCCCGGTTTCACTGGCAATAACCGGACCGGACGGGGTTGGGGCTCCAACAATTACAACAGGATAAGGGCCGCAATTGCCAGCACGGCGAAGAAACCCATGAAATCGGTCAGGAAGGTGATGAAAATCGAGGACGAGACCGCCGGGTCCCGGCCCGTCTTCTCCAGCGCCAGCGGCACCAGGATTCCGCCGACGGCGGCGGTGAAGATGTTGGCCACCAGCGCCAGGCCGACGGTCAGCGCCAGGCGCAGGGCGAAGCTCCCGTGCTGGTGGTAGATCATGGTCACCGCGGCGCCCATCGCCAGGGCGACCACCAGGCCGTTCACGATCCCCGCGCCGAGCTCGCGCCAGATGATGCGCGCGGCGTTGGAGGCGTTCATTTCGCGCTGCGCCAGGGCGCGCACGGCCACCGCCAGGGTCTGGGTGCCGGCGTTGCCGCCCACCGACGAGACGATCGGCATCAGCACCGCCAGCGCGGTGATCTTGGCGATCTCGTCCTGGTAGATGGCGATCGCGCCCACCGCCACCGCCTCGGTGGCGAGGTTCAGCACCAGCCACAGCAGACGTGAGCGCACGATGCCAAACATGGTGGCGTCGCGGCCGGCGTCGGACACACCGGCTAGGGCCAGGATGTCCTCCTCGGTCTCTTCCTGGATGACGCCCACGATGTCATCGACGGTGATCTGGCCCACCAGCCGGCCGCCCGGCTCGGTGACCGGCGCCGAGATCAGCCGGTACTTGTTGAAGATGTAGGCGACCTCTTCCTGGTCCATGCCGACCGGGATTTCCGTCACCTGCTCCATGATCTGGGCGAGCGGCGTGTCGCGCGCGGTGCGCAGCAGGTGGCTGACGGGACAGGCGCCCACCGGCTTGTAGGCCGGGTCCACCACATAGACGTCGAAGAACAGCTCCGGCAGTTCCTCGCTCTCGCGGCGCATGTGGTCGATGGTCTGGCCGACGGTCCAGAACTGCGGCGCGGCCACCACCTCGCGCTGCATGAGGCGCCCGGCGGTCTCGTCCTCATAGGATAGGGTCGTCTCGATGGCCGCCCGTTCCACCTCGGGCATGGCGGCCAGCACCTGGGCGCGCTTGTCGTCCTCCAGGTCGTCGACGACGTCGGCGGCGTCGTCGCTCTCCATCTCGCCCAGGGCCTGGGCGAGCAGGGCCGACGGCACGTGCTCGAGGATCTCCTCGCGGATCTCGGTGTCGAGGTCGGCGAGGACCTCCGACAGGGTCTCGGCGTCGAGGTGAGGAACCAGTTCCTCCCGCTCGTCGGCCGAGATGAAGCCCATCAGGTCGGCGATGTCGGCAGGGTGCAGGGCGCCCAGGAGCTCGCGCAACCGTTCGGCGTCACCGCGATCCAGCGCGTCGACCACCATCGGCACATAGTCGGGATTGAGCTCGTAGTTCTCTTCGAGGGCGAGGTCTTCGAGGTCCTCGTCGGTCTCGGGTCGCTCCTTCAGCTCGAGGTCGTCCGTTTCGCGGCTCATGCGGACCTCCCTGGGCTGAATTCTGGCGCTAAATCCTAAGCGATTCCGGGACCTTGATTCACTGGTGCGGTCGAGAAGACTCGAACTTCCACGGGTTGCCCCACAGCGACCTCAACGCTGCGCGTCTACCAATTCCGCCACGACCGCTCGTGGTGAGGCGCGGGGGGTAGCAAACAGCGGAGGCTTTGTGAAGGGCGGCGAATTCGCGCCCTGACTTGTCGGGCCTAAAGGCCGCCCGCCATGAAGTCGTAGACGTTGGCTTCGCGGGTCACCTGGATCGAGATCTTCTCATCGTTGATCTGGATCTCGCCGCGGGCGACGGGGTGGTTGTTGGCGAGGATCCAGACTTCGTCATTGACCCCGGCGTCCAGTGGGATCACCGCGCCACGGCCCATGCGCAACAGCTGCTGCATGGGCAGCGACGAGCGCCCCAGCACCACCTGAATCTCCACATTGACGGCCTTGACCTGGCTCACGCACCAACACCCTTCGACACGCGGGCTTTGCGGATCGCTTAGCCCGAGCCCACATTGGCCCTGACATGCTTGACCGGGTGTTAAACTCAGCGACGGAAGCGCCGATTTTCGGGCGCGAGGACGGCCTGCCCGCCGGCTGGGCGGTCTCCGCCGGCCAGATCGCCTATCCGGACGCCGTGGCGGCCATGGAGGCCCGGGCGGCGGCGATCGCCGAGGGCCGGGCCGGCGAACTGGTCTGGCTGCTGGAGCATCCGCCCCTCTACACGGCCGGGGTCTCGGCCAAGCCGGGCAACCTCTTGGACCCCGACCCCTCCCCATTGTTCAATACCGGCCGCGGC
>JAFEDM010000102.1 GCA_018241625.1 Pseudomonadota bacterium
ACCTTGACCCGCAGGTCCGCGCCGTTGATCCGCACCGCGTCGTTGGCCTTGTCGCCCACGTCGGCGTTGGCCTCTGTCTGCGCCTTCACATAGGTGCCGATGCCGCCCAGGTAGAGCAGCTCGGCCGGCGCCTTCAGGATGGCGTTGATCAGCTCGGCGGGGGCCATGGCGTCGGCCTTGACGCCCAGCATGGCCTTCACCTGGGCCGACAGGGCGATCGACTTCAGGCTGCGCGAGAAGACGCCGCCGCCCTTGGAGATCAGCTTCTTGTCGTAGTCCTGCCAGGACGAGGTCGGCAGGTCGAACATCCGCTTGCGCTCGGCCCAGGACCTGGCCGGATCGGGGTCGGGATCGAGGAAGATGTCACGGTGGTCGAAGGCGGCCAGCAGGCGGGTCTGCTGGGACAGCAGCATGCCGTTGCCGAACACGTCGCCCGACATGTCGCCACAGCCGACGACCGTGAAGGGCTCGGTCTGGATGTCCTTGCCCAGCTCGCGGAAGTGGCGCTTCACCGCCTCCCAGGCGCCGCGGGCGGTGATGCCCATGGCCTTGTGGTCGTAGCCGGCCGAGCCGCCGGAGGCGAAGGCGTCGCCCAGCCAGAAGCCGTAGGCTTCGGCCTGGGCGTTGGCGATGTCGGAGAAGGTGGCGGTGCCCTTGTCGGCCGCCACCACGAGGTAGGGATCGTCGCCGTCGAAGGCGATGACGTTCTCCGGCCGGATCACCTTGCCGTCGGCGCTGAGGTTATCGGTGATGTCCAGCAGGCCGTGGAGGAAGGTCTTGTAGGCGCTGATGCCCTCGGCCTGGACCTCGGCGCGCGTGCCGCCCTTCGGCAGCTGCTTGGGATAGAAGCCGCCCTTGGAGCCCACGGGCACGATCACCGCATTCTTCACCTGCTGGGCCTTCACCAGGCCCAGCACCTCGGTGCGGAAGTCGTCGCGGCGATCGGACCAGCGCAGGCCGCCGCGCGCCACCGGGCCGAAGCGCAGGTGCACGCCCTCGACGTTGACGCCCCAGACGAAGATCTCGCGGTAGGGCTTCGGCAGCGGCAGGTCGGCGAGTTCGCCGGACGCCACCTTGAAGGAGATGTAGGGCTTGGGCGCCCCGTCGGGGCCGACCTGGTAGAAGTTGGTCCGCTGGGTCGCCTGGACCAGCAGGGCCAGCCGGCGCAGCACGCGGTCCTCGTCCAGGCTCTCCACGTCCTGGAGGGCCTCGAGGATCTCGCCCATCAGCGCCTCGGCGCGCTTTTTCCGGGCGTCCAGGCTCTCGCCGCTGGCGGGGTCGAACTTGGCGCGGAACAGGTCGAGGATTAGCCGCGTCACCGCCGGATGGACGGCCAGGGCCTCCTCCTGCACCCGCTGACTGGGGTCGAGGCCGGACTGCTGGCGGTGGCGCGCGAGCGCGCGGATCAGGGCCGCGTCGCGCCAGGGCAGCGACAGCTCCATCACCAGGCGGTTGAAGCCGTCGTTCTCGGTGCGACCGGTCCAGACGGCGACCACGGCGTCCTCGAAGGCCTGCTTCAGGTCGGCGAACACCAGGTTCGCGCCGCGCGGGTCCTCGATCTCGAAGTCATGCACCCAGATGGCCGGCTGGCGCGGCCGGCAGACCGGGAAGCCGGCCTCGGCCATGGCCTTCAGGCCCATGTTGTCGAGGATCGGCAACACGTCGGCCAGGGGCGCCGGCAGGCTGCGGCGGTAGAGCTTGAAGCGGAACTGGACGGCGTTGTCGGCGGGCGTGCGGTAGGCGCGCACGCACACCGTCTGGTCGTCGCCCATGGCGTCGATCGCCGCCAGGTCGGCCAGCGCCTCCTCGGGCGAGAAGCGGTCGCGGTAGCCGGCGGGGAAGGCCTCGCGGTAGCGGCCGAGCGTTTCGGCGATGTCGGCGGGCGCGCGGCCCGACGAGCGCACCGCATCCTCGAAGCGGTCCTCCCAGGTGCGCGCGGCCTCGGCGATTGCCGCCTCCAGCGCCTTCAGGTCTGGCGTCTCGTGGTCGCGCGGCGCGAAGCCGATGATGTAGTGGATCCGCGCCAGCGGGGCGTCGGAGAAGCTGGGATAGGAGGCCGAGACCCGGCCCCGATAGGCGTTGGCCAGGATCCGGCCGGCGCGCGTCGCCAACTCGGAATCGTAGTGGTCGCGCGGCAGGAACAGCAGGATCGAGGCGAAGCGTTCGAACGGGTCCTTGCGCTCGAACAGCCGCACCCGCGGCCGGTCGTAGAGGTGCAGGATGCCGAGCGACTGGTCGAGCAGCTCGTCTTCGGTCATCTGGAAGAGCTCGTCGCGCGGATAGTTCTCGACGATGTTGCGCAGGCGCTTTTCGTTGTGGCTGCCGGGCGCGGTCTCGGCGCGGCTGAGGGCGTTGGCCACCTTCTCGCGGATCAGGGGCCCCTCGGTGGCGGGCTCGTCATAGGCCCCGGCCGTGAACAGGCCGACGAAACGCACCTCGCCGATCGGCCGCCCGTCGTCGTCGTAGCGCTTGATCCCCAGGTAATCCATGTAGCCCCGCCGGTGGACGCGGCTCTTCACGTTGGACTTGGCGACGGTCACCGCCGGATCGGTCAGCAGCCGGTGCTTGACGTCGGCGATCAGGATCGCGGGCTCGTTGGCGCGGCGCAGGACGTGGCGGCCGGGGTCGCGCAACACGCCCAGGCCGTCCTTGGGCTGGTAGAGCGGCTCCTCGGCGGCATAGTCGCCGCTCTTGGTGCGGGGGTATTCGTAGACCCGGCCGCCCAGAAACACGAACTGCTCGGCCTGCAGCCAGGTCAGGAAGGCGATCTCCTCCGGACGCGCCTTCTCGCCGCTGA
>JAFEDM010000103.1 GCA_018241625.1 Pseudomonadota bacterium
AGTGATGGCGGTGTTCGTGCTGGCGGCTGGCGGCCAGCAACTTGTCACGCTCGGTCTCGTCCTCCTGGGCGTGCTTCTTGACCTCGGCCTGCTTGTCGGTCTGCTCCTTGGCCGTGTCCGCGTACTTCTGCGCCTTGGCCCCGCCGGCGTCCGCGGCGATGCCGTAGATGTGCTTCTTCAGGCTGTCGGCCTGGTATTCGTTCCAGGTGTCCGTGGCCTTGTCCTGGGCCAGCACCGCCTCGCTGGCGCTGGTGATCGCCCCGCCCGCCTCGATGGTCTCCAGGCTGCCGACCGAGGCGGCGAGCACCGCCAGCACCGCGACGGTGATCGAAACCTGGCTGATGAAGCTGTCGTTGGCGTGCGCCGCATGCTCGGCGTGTTCGGCATGCTCGTGGGCTTCGAGCGCGGGGTCGTGGGTCATGGCGGCCTTCGTACGGCGACGGGGAGGTGCGTCGCCCCCAGGTCTAGCTCAGCCGCGCATACGAAAAAACCCTGGCCGCGGGTTGCGCGACCAGGGTTCTGTTCGTCGTCCGGACCCGAAGGTCCGACGTCAGCCTTAGGCCATCACGGCCTTGCGGCGACGGAGCATGGCGCCCGCGGTGCCGAAGCCCATGATCATCAGGGCCCAGGTGGCCGGTTCCGGAACCGCCAGAGTGCCGGCGAAGCTGTCGGCTTCGAACGCGTCCTGACCGCTGCTGAAGGTGATCGAGTTCACCTCTTGGCCGCCGAAATCGTAATAGACGCGGACGCCGTGGGTGCGGTCACCGTCGCCCGGGATCGTGTCCAGGCCCGGGTTGCCCCAGAGGTCGGCGCCGTTGAACGTCTGCGAACCGCCGCCACCCGCGAAGTTGAAGGTGATGCTGTTATAGTCGTCCGGCGAGCCGATGTAGAAGCTGAAGCTCGTGAAGTTGCCGTGCGTCGCCGTGAAGGTCGACGTCTGGCTGCCCTGCACCGACTCATAGTTGGTGTCGTCGGCGAGATAGGGAACGCCCAATTGGCAGCAGTCCAGAGCGCCGCCCGTGTACGGGGGCGGAGCGCTGTTGCCGATGGTGCCCGGCGGAGTGAAGGCCGGCACGATGTTGCCCGAGAAGGCCACATTGGCGTCGACATAGCCGTCGAAGTCGTCGAGCAGCACCTGCCCGTTGTTGTAAGGGCCGTTAAGTTGGTCGGCGACCACAGCCGAGACCGTCACTGCAGCGTTGGCGCTGCCGGCGAGGAGCAGGGCCCCCAGGGCCGCACCGATAAGAAGCTTCTTCATGAAATCCCCCAGTCCAATTGGGAACGCCCAGCTCATCCGGGCCCGTCAACTTGACCATTAACCTGACATTAAACGCGTTGGGAGTCGATTCACCCAATACGGGAATTTCTATCGCGTTCGCCGAACATGACGCGCGAGCCACGGCCGCGCGCGACTCCCATCAGTTTGTTCTATCGCGGAAATTTGGAGCGGGCGAAGAGATTCGAACTCTCGACCCCAACCTTGGCAAGGTTGTGCTCTACCACTGAGCTACGCCCGCGCTCCTCGAGGCTCAAAACCGGCCCCGAAAATTCGAGAGGCGGCTTATGGCAGACGCCTCCGCCCTTTGCAATGGGCGTTTGCGCACATCTTTCAGGCCGCCTTTCAGCGCCCGAATCTCGGCTCTTTCAGGCGGCGCTTGTTGATGTGGTCGTCGCGGGCCGGCGCCACGTCCTCGGGATACTCGCCCTTGAAGTAATAGCGCTGCCAAGCCTCCTTGGTGGCCTCGGGGTCCTGCCGGAAGATCCGCTGGTTGAACTCGCTGCGGTGCTTCTCCCAGACGTCGTACTGGTGGCGCAGCTCCGGGTTTGAATCCATCCGCCGGATCACCGGCTGGATCTCGTGCAGCGGCTTATCCTGGATGAGGGTGATGAAGCAGAAGGGCTCGCCCTTCTCGAACCTCACCTTGCCTGGACGCGTGAACAGCCAGTTCATGGTGAAGGGGAATGGCAGCCAGTCGGTCTCGATCACCCCGGCCAGGGCCTGGATGCCGTCCTTCACATGGTTCGGCGAGCCCATGGCCATCATCGACCAGCCGGGCGGCGTGCGGAACAGATAGCCCGGATGCATGGTCAGCACCCCGTGGCTGAAGTGGCTGGAGGCCAGGCGATGGAAGTCCGGGCTCGGATAGTCCGGCTTCAGCGTGATGTCCTCCTGCCGGATGCCGCCGTTCCACTCGGCGGTGAAAGCCACCGGGCAGAGGATCTCCCAGCCCGAGGTGTTGGCCATGTTCAGCGGCAGGCAGCGGTAGGCGTGACGAGCATGGAAGGCGTCCATCCAGGCGCGGCTCTGGCGGCCGGGCACGATCTCCGGCGGGCGCTCGGTGGTGGGATAGCACTCCAGTTCCATGAACGGTCTCACATGGTGAAATCGTCCAGACCCTTAGGCCGCCGCCGGACGGGCGCGCAAGAAAAAGCCCCGGCCGTCACCGGCCGGGGCCCATCCTCTAGGTCGTCTTGAGCCTTAGGCCGCCGCGGCGACCGCCTGGCGACGGCGGTTACGCACCAGGGCGCCCGCGCCGCCGAAGCCCATGATCATCAGGGCCCAGGTCGCCGGCTCCGGCACGCTGCCGGCCAGCTTGTCGAACTCGAACGAGTTGTTGTCCGAGGTGAAGACGATGGAGCTCACCGGCGCGTCGAAATGATAGGTGACGGTGAAGCCCAGCGACTGGTCGCCGGAGCCAGGAGGCGTGCCGCCCCAGATCGCTTCGCCGTTCAGGGTGACGGGCGAAAGGGCCGCGTTGGCGAAGTTGATGGTGATGCCGTTGAAGGTGTCCGGCGAGCCCATGTAGAACTGGAAGTTGCTGATGGCGTCGGCGATCGACAGGGTGGCGACGCCACCGCTTTCGACGGTCTCGTAGAAGGCGCCGGCGACGCCGTTGTCGGCGGGCGGCGGGGCGCTGAGGTTCATGATCAAGCCATCGGCGCCGTTGAAGATGGCGGCGTTGGCGCCTTGGGTGAAGGTGTAGCCGCTGGCGATGATCAGGTTGCCGCCGTCATCGCTGTTGAAATCGGTGATCAGCGGTTGGTCGATATTGA
>JAFEDM010000104.1 GCA_018241625.1 Pseudomonadota bacterium
CAAGACCGTCACCGAGGGGCTGGTGAAGGCCATCGCCGAGGAAGTCGCCGTCCAGCGGCACAAGGGCATCAGCTATGGCGCCAACGGCGTCCAGACCGCCCACACCGCCGCCGTCGCGATCACGCTCAACAAGCGCGCCTGACCTTCCTTTCCCATTCGTGGGAAAGGGGGACCGTTGGCCGAGCCCAAAGGGCGAAGAGCCAATGGTGGAAAGGGCAAGCCTCAGGCTCATTGCGCGCCGCTCTCCCTCTCCACCATCCGCTCTTTGGCGGATGGTCCCCCTCTCCCGCTGCGCGGGAAAGGAAGCGAATTCAAACGACCGTTTGACCTTTCCGCTCAGACGGCGCTAGCCTACGGCCGTCGCCGGGCGTTCCGGCGATCTACGTTCTCAGGGCGGGGTGAAATTCCCCACCGGCGGTAATGCCTTCCCCACTCCGAAAGGGGCGAGGGAAGGACGAGCCCGCGGGCGCCTGGCGGTCACGGCCGTCAGGGACGAGCAGACCCGGTGCGATCCCGGGGCCGACGGTCAGAGTCCGGTTATGAGAACCGCAGATGGCGCGCGCCGGGCTTCGCTCGGAGTCCGTGGCGTCATCTGCGTCTCCCTGAGTCGTGGTTCCTCGAACCCGTCAGGGAGAAGACCATGACCCAAGCCACCCAGTCCCAAGCCACCCAGTCCCAAGCAACCCAGTCCCAAGCCACCACGCTCGAGTTCCCCACCGCCAACGGCGCCTTCCGCGCCGCGCGGATCGCCTTCGTCCACGCCCAGTGGCACCGCGAGATCGTCGCCCAGGCCCATGTGGGCTTTGTCGAGGAGATGGCGGCCCTCGGCTTCGGCCCCGAGACCGTCGAGCTGTTCGAGACGCCCGGCGCCTTCGAGATCCCGCTTCACGCCCAGACCCTGGCCAAGACCGGCCGCTATGCCGCCATCGTCGGGGCGGCCTTCGTGGTCGACGGCGGTATCTATCGCCACGAGTTCGTGGCCGAGACCGTGGTCTCCGCCCTCATGCAGGTGCAGCTGGCCACCGAGACACCGATCTTCTCCGTCGTGCTGACGCCGCATCACTTCCACGAGCACGGCGTCCACCAGCAGTTCTTCCACGACCACTTCCGGGTGAAGGGCGCCGAGGCGGCGCAGGCCTGCGTCGGCACGCTGAAGAGCCTCGCGCAACTGTCGGCCGCGGCGTGAGGGCGTCGCCATGCACAGCCAACCCCTCGCCCCGCCGACAGGCTTCCAGCCGCATGACCGCAAGAGCCCGCTCACCGAGCCGTGGGAGCCGCTCTACAGCCGCAAGACCGACGGCGCGGTGGTGCTTGGCCTCTGGGCCGGCGCCGCCCACGCCAACAGCCGCGGCTTCGTCCATGGCGGCCTGATCGGGGCGCTCTGCGACAACGCCATGGGCCTGTCGTGCGCCCGGCGCCTGGGGCAGGTCGGCGGCCTGGTCACCGTCAGCCTGGGCGTCGACTTCCTGGGCTCGGCCTTCGCGGGCCAGTGGCTGGAGTTCGACACGGTGTTCGTGAAGCCCGGCCGGACCCTGGCCTTCGCCCAGGCCTTCGTCACCGCCGACGGCCAGCCGGTGGCTCGGGCCAACGCCACCTTCCGGGTGCTCGACGAAAGATCGCGCAGAAGCGCGGCCTAGCGGCGCAAGCCCCTGGCGGACGGCGGTGGCGACGACTACCTTCTGTGCATATCCAACCGTCGTCCGACAGGGTCCCTCCCCCATGACCCGAACCCATCATCGCCTGATTTCCGGCGCCGTCGCCGCGGCCGCCATCGCTTGGCTCGGCGCGGGCCAGGCGCTCGCGCAGCCGACCAACAACTCGGACAACCGGGAGCCGTGGCGCAATCCGGCGCAGGGCGAGCCCACGCCCAAGCCCAAGGCGACCTCCAGCCTCGCGGCCACCCAGGCCGCGGCGCAGGACGACCATCAGAGCCGCGCGCTCGCGGCGGCGATCTTCGCGCGGCCTTCGGCGGCCCAGAAGGCGGCGAACAAGGTCTCCGCCGCCAACGCCTCCAAGATCACTCCCGCCGATCCCAAGCCTGAGTGGGTGAACGAACAGGGCGTGCGCTTCGGCGGCGAGGGCCTGGAGGTCAGCAAGCCGTTCTGACCGGGCTATCCGTGAGTTTAATTCACAGAGACGGCGCCCAGATGTCGTTTGCGGCGCCGGCTGGATGTGCTGATACTTGAGGTCAGCTCACAGACGGGCTGATCCCTTTGGCGAGGCCCGATGGCCAAGCGCAGCCAACTTCCGCTGACGGCGCTCCGCGCCTTCGAGGCCTTCGCCCGCCTTGGCAAGATGAGCCTGGCCGCCGACGAACTCTGCGTCACCCACGGCGCGGTCAGCCGCCAGGTGCGCAGCCTCGAGGCCGTCTGTGGCGTCAAACTCACCCAGGGGCCGCGCAACGCCCTGAAACTCACGGACGCGGGCGAGCGCATGGCCCGGTCCCTGGCCAGCACCTTCGACGAGCTCGAGGCGCTGTTCCGCGACGTGCGCGCCTCCGGCGACCGCGAGCTGCACGTCTCCTGCGTCGGCACCCTGGCCATGAAGTGGCTGATCCCGCGCCTGCCCGGCTTCCACGCCAAGCACCCCGAGCTGTCGATCCGGGTCACCGAGGCCTACGGGCCGGTCGACTTCACCCGCGAACCCTTCGACGCCGCCATCCGCCTGGCCGAGAGCGTGCACGGCGAGGGCCTGACCGCGACGCCCTTCCTCGACAACTATCACGGCCCGGTGGTCTCGCCGGCCCTGCTGGGCGACGGCCGTGGGCTGGAGGCGATCGCCGCCCTGCCCCGCCTGCACACCCGCACCCATCGCCACGCCTGGGACGAATGGGCCGAGCACGCCCAGGTGCGCATCCCCGAGGCGCGGGAGAACCGCGAGTACGAGCACATCTTCTACACGCTGGAGGCGGCCATGGCCGGCGGCGGGGTCGGGCTGTCGCCCTGGATCTACGTCGCCAATGACATCGCGGCGGGCAAGCTGGCGGCGCCCTGCGGCTTCGTGCAGACGCCGATCCGCTTTCACCTGGTCACGCCGGAGACGCCGCCGAAGCGGGGCCTGAAGACCTTCCGCGAATGGCTGCTGGAGGAAGCCGCCAAGGCGCCCGCGCCGCCGGCCATGCTGGCGCCGGTGGGAGCCTGACAGGTCGGCCGCCTCGCGGTTTTCGGCCATGTGTTGATTTCGCCAGATTGGTTCGAACGGCCTCCGCCCCGATGTTCCGGGCCAACAAGGAGACCGCCATGTCCAAGCCCGAAACCCCCACTTCGATCCAGGCCGCCGCCTATGTCGTGAGCGGCCTGCCGCTGGAACAGTTCGCCCCGCTGTTCGGCCTCTCGGACGAGGCGCTGGCCGCGCGCGGCGTCATCCGCCGCGTGGTCGACAGCCCGGTCGGCTACCCCAGCCGCGTGGAGCTTGAGGACGCCCAGGTCGGCGACACGGTCCTGCTGCTGAACTACGAGCATCAGCCGGCGGACACCCCGTTCCGCGCCAGCCACGCGATCTTCGTCAACGAGAAGGCCGCCGAGACCCGCCGCACGGTGAACCGGCTGCCGGGCGCGCTGGCCGCCCGCGACGCCGTCTCGCTGCGCGCCTTCCGCGAGGACGGCATGATGATCGACGCCGGCTTCGCCCCGCAGGGCGAGATCGAGGCCGCGATCGGCCGCTTCTTCGCCAATCCCGACGTGGCCTACCTCCACGCCCACACCGTCGGTTGGGGCTGCTACCTGGCCCGCATCGACCGGGCCTAGGCAAAATCGCCCCGGAAGACCCGCCTGCTGCCACCATGGTGTCAGCAGGACGGGCGCGGCGCCTCGCCGCTGGGCGTTTGTTCGCCATACGTTCACGTGATATCTGAGAGTCGCGGACCTACATTGGGAAGGCGCTCGACAGGATCTTCCGCGGGCGTATTCGTGTTTCCGGGACAGAATGGCCGAACAGCTCAATCACATCCGAGTGCGCGGGGCGCGCGAGCACAATCTCAAGGACGTCAGCGTCGACATCCCGCGTGGCGAGCTGGTGGTGCTCACCGGCCTGTCGGGGTCGGGCAAGAGCTCGCTGGCGTTCGACACCATCTACGCCGAGGGCCAGCGGCGCTATGTCGAGAGCCTTTCGGCCTATGCGCGCCAATTCCTCGAGCTGATGAGCAAGCCGGACGTGGACCTCATCGAGGGCCTGTCGCCGGCGATCTCGATCGAACAGAAGACCACCAGCCGCAATCCGCGCTCCACCGTTGGCACGGTGACCGAGATCCACGACTACATGCGCCTCTTGTGGGCGCGGGTCGGCGTGCCCTATTCGCCAGCCACCGGCCTGCCGATCGAGAGCCAGACCATCAGCCAGATGGTCGACAAGCTGAAGGCGCTGGACGAGGGGCCGCGCATCTACCTGCTGGCGCCCGTCGTGCGCGGGCGGAAGGGCGAGTACCGCAAGGAGATCGCCGACTGGCAGCGGCAGGGCTTCCAGCGGCTGAAGATCGACGGCGAATATTGTCCGATCGAGGACGCGCCGGCCCTCGACAAGAAGTTCAAACACGACATCGACGTGGTCGTGGACCGGCTGGTCACCAAGGCCGGCCTGGAGAGCCGCTACGCCGACAGCCTGGAGCAGGCCCTGCGCCTGGCCGACGGCATCGCGGTCGCGGAATGGGCCGACAAGGACCCCACCGAGGAGGAGCCCAAGCGGATCATCTTCTCCGAGAAGTTCGCCTGCCCGGTCAGCGGCTTCACGATCAGCGAGATCGAGCCGCGGCTGTTCTCGTTCAACAACCCCTACGGCGCCTGCCCGGTCTGCGATGGCCTGGGCATGAAGCTCGCCTTCGACGCCGACCTGGTGGTGCCGGACAAGGACCGCACCCTGCACAAGGGCGCGATCTCGCCCTGGGCCAAAGGCCCGTCGCCGCTCTACACCCAGACGCTGCAGGCGCTGGCGCGGCACTACGACTTCTCGATGGACACGCCCTTCTACAAGCTGCCCGACGGGGCGAAGAAGGTGATCCTCTACGGCTCCGGCGACGAGAAGATCCGCTTCGTCTACGACGACAACGCCCGCAAGTATGAGGTCAACAAGACCTTCGAAGGCGTGCTGCCGAACCTGGAGCGCCGCTGGCGCGAGACCGACTCGTCCTGGGTGCGCGAGGAGCTGGGCCGCTACCAGTCCGAGACCCCGTGCGAGGCCTGCGAGGGCTACCGCCTCAAGCCCGAAGCCTTGGCGGTGAAGATCGACGGCAACCACATCGGCCAGGTCAGCCGCCTGTCCATCAAGAACGCCGCGGCCTGGTTCGAGGCGCTGGAGGGCAAGCTCACCGACAAGCAGAGGGAGATCGCGCGGCGGATGCTGAAGGAGATTTCCGACCGCCTGCGCTTCCTGGTGAACGTCGGCCTGGACTACCTCGACATGTCGCGATCCTCCGGCACGCTGAGCGGCGGCGAGAGCCAGCGCATCCGCCTGGCCAGCCA
>JAFEDM010000105.1 GCA_018241625.1 Pseudomonadota bacterium
TCCAGCCGCACGACTATACGATCAAGGATTTCCGCTTCCGCTCGGGCGAGACCCTGCCGGCGCTGAAGCTGCGCTACTACACCCTCGGCCAGCCCAGGAAGGACGCCGCCGGCCGCATCGTCAACGCGGTGATGGTGCTGCACGGCACGGGCGGCTCGGGCCGCCAGTTCCTGGCGCCGCAGTTCGCCGACGTCCTGCTGGTCCCGGGCGGGGTGCTGGACCCGGCCAAATACTTCCTGATCTTCCCCGACGACATCGGCCACGGGAACTCGTCCAAGCCGTCGGACGGGATGCACATGAAGTTCCCGCACTACGACTACGCCGACATGGTCGAGGCCGAGCACGCCGTCGCCAGCAAGGCCCTGGGGATCGAGCGGCTGCGGCTGGTGATGGGCACCTCCATGGGGTGCATGCACAGCTTCATGTACGCCGAGATGTATCCCGACGGCGCAAAAGCGGCCATGCCGCTGGCCTGCCAGGCCATGGCGCTGGCCGGCCGCAACCGGCTGTGGCGCGAGATGGCGATCACCTCGATCAAGGCCGATCCGGCCTGGGACGGCGGCGAATACAAGACCGAGCCGCAACTGGGCCTGCGCGGCGCGGAGAACATGCTGATCCTGGCCGGCGCCTCGCCCTGGCCGCTGCAGCTGGAGCTGCCGACCGGCGCCCAGGTCGACGCCTGGTACGCCCAGCAATTGCCGCAACGCCTGAAAGGCGGGGAGGCCAACGACCTGATCTACCAGCTCGAGGCCTCGCGGACCTACAATCCGGAGCCGGAGCTTTCGAAGATCAAGGTCCCGCTCACCTGGATCAACTCGGGCGACGATTTCATCAATCCGCCCGAGATGCCGATGGCGGCGGCCGACGCCCGCAAGATTAAGCTCGGCAAGTTCATCGTGATCCCCGCCGGGCCCGACACCCATGGCCACGGGACCCACACCTGGGCGAAGTTCTGGCAGAAGGACCTGGCCGACCTGCTGAAGCGCTCAGGCGGCTAGAAGGGGCGGCTAGCGCACGAAGCTCGCGCCGTTGATGTCGATCACCGCACCGGTCATCGACGGCGGCGCCTCCAGGGCCAGGTAGGCGACGGCGTTCGCCACCTCCTCGGGATCGGCCACCTTGCCGAGGGGGATGTCGGCCAGCAACTTGTCGCCGCCGCGGCTGGCCAGATAGTCCTCGGCCATGCCGGTCATGGTGAAGCCGGGGCAGACGGCGAAGGCCAGGACGCCGCGTCCCGCATAGCCCCGGGCGATGGACTTGGTCATGGCCACCATCCCGGCCTTTGACGCCGCATAGTGCCAGTGGGCCGGGCTGTCGCCGCGATAGGCTGCGCGGCTGGCGACATTGACGATCCGGCCGCCAACCCGACGCTCGCGCCAGTGCAGGATCGCGCGGCGGCAGAGGTCGGCTGAGGCCTGCAGGTTGATCTGCATCGTGCGGCCCCAGGCGGCCTGCCATTCGTCGGTCGGGGCGTCGTCGGCGATCGGCTCGAAGACCCCGGCGTTGTTGACCAGCACGTCGATCCGCCCGTCCAGGGCCGCCAGGGCCCGGTCCCAGAGGCCGTCGGCGGCCTCGGCCTGGGCGAGGTCCGCGCCCAGCACGCCCGGGCCGTCAGCGCGTCCATGGCCCACGAAACGAACCCCGCGGCCCTCCAAGGCGCCTGCGATTGCGGCGCCGATGCCGCGGGTGGAGCCGGTGACGAGGATGTGAGGCTGGTCGGTCATGGCCTCCTCCTAACGTCAGCTCCTTTCGACGCCAACGGCGTTGCCGAACGCGGCCGGCGATGCGCATGATCGCGGCGTTCGGCGAGTTCGCCGGCGGAGGAGGCGCGGGGGCGCCGGTATGGAGGGCGTCTTGCGGATTCGAGCCTTGGCCTTTTCGGCCGCCATCGCGGCCAGCCTGCTGGCGCCGGGCCTGGCGCTCGCCCAGTTGCAGGGCGACGACGTCCAGAACCTGCCGGGCACGCGCTTTAAGTGCCAGGATGGCGGCGAGCTGGTGGCGCACTTCGACAGCCGAGGCGCGCGGCTGGTGGCGATCGTCGACGACGGCCTGGGCCCGCCGCACGCCCTGCCGATCAAGCCCTGGACCGGCGGCCCGGTGCAGCTGATCTGGAGCGACGGCCAGCGCACCCTGACCTGGAGCCCTGGCGTGCAGATCATGTGGATGAACGGCGACGGCGCCCACCACATGTGCGGCCGCGAGGGCGGCCACCACCACTAGCCAGGCGTCCCGAACCCCAAACGCGCAACGCCCCCCGACCGGAAGGGCCGAGGGGCGTCAGGCTGGTCTTCGGTGAGACTTCGCGGTGAGGCTTAGCGCTGAACGGGCGGAGCCTTGCCGCCCTGGTCGGTGGGACGCTTGTCGCTCGGGTCGCGGGTGCGGCCGTCACCATCAGTGTCGACGCGCTGGCCGCCCTGGCCCGCCTGGCCGCCCTGACCCAACTTGTCCTTCTGCTGCTGTTGCTGCGAAGGGTTCTGCTGGCTCATGCCGCCGGACTGGTGCTGAGGCTGGCGGTTCTGGCCCATGTTGTTCTGGTTGTTCTTGTCGGCGCCCATGGGAAGGCCTCCTGTGTGGGGGTTTCAGAGGTGTGCTTCGAAAGAAGCGCCCAGCCTGAACCCTGGGAGGTCTACACCGGTTCCTAAGGCTCAGTTTTAAAAGCGGATTCCGGCGTTCGCTGGACCTCAGGCAGCGTGTTCCGCCTTCAGGGTGTCGCGCAGCTCCCGCTTCAGGAACTTGCCGCTGGCGTTGCGCGGCAGCGGCCGGTCCACGATCCAGATGTAGCGCGGGATCTTGTGGCGGGCGATCAGGCCGGCGAGGTGCTCGCGCAGGTCATCGGCGTGCAGGTTCTGTCCGGGCCGGGCCAGGATGGCGACGCCCACCTCCTCGCCAAGCCGGGGATCCGGGACGCCGAAAACCGAGCATTCGGCGACCCCCGGATGCTGGTGCAGGGCGGTCTCCACCTCGGCGCAGTAGATGTTCTCGCCGCCCCGCAGCACCATGTCCTTCTTGCGGTCGACGATGTAGATGAAGCCGTCCTCGTCCAGCCGCGCCACGTCGCCCGTGTGCAGCCAGCCGTCGGTGATCGCGTCGGCCGTGGCCTCGGGGCGGTTGATGTAGCCCTTGATCACCGGCGCGCCCTTCACCCACAGCTCGCCCCGCTCTCCGGCCGGCAGGGCGTTGCCGTCGTCGTCCACCACCTTGACGTCGAAGGTGGGCATGGCGCGGCCGCAGCTGTCGGGCTTGTCGACGAAGAAGTCGCCGCTGATCGAGGTGATGATCCCCGAGGTCTCGGTCATGCCGTAGCCGGTATTGGGCCGCGCCGTCGCCACCGCCTCGTCGATCTTGCCGACCAGGTCGGGCTGCAGCTGGGCGCCGCCGCCGCCGACGGTCAGCAGGCTTGAGGTGTCGTACTTGGTGAAGTCCGGGTGGGTGATCAGCTCGCGCGCCATCACCGGCACGCCGCCGGCCGAGGTGCAGCGCTCGCGCTCGATCAGCTTCAGGGCCTCGCCGGCGTCCCAGCGGTACATCAGCACCAGCTTGCCGCCCGCCGCGGTCGTCGCATAGGCGGCGCAATTGTTGGCGGTGACGTGGAACAGCGGCGTGGTGATCAGGGTCGATGGGACCGGCGGCACGGCCGGCGGGGCCACGCCCGTGGCCTGCTGGATCGCCAGCGTCTGGGCCTGGCCGATGAACATCATGTTCATCAGGTTGGTGATGCAGCTGCGGTGGGTGAGCTGCGCACCCTTCGGGAAGCCGGTGGTGCCGGAGGTGTAGAAGATGCAGAGGTCGCTGTCGGGATCGATGGCGGCGTCCGGCAGGTCGCCGCCCTGGGCGATGACCTCGCTCCAGTCGACCGCGCCGGCGGGCTTCGGGTCGGTGCGGGTGGCCACCAGCACCGTCTCGCCCAGCATCTGCGGCTGTTCCTGGATCCGCCCGATGCGCTCGGCGTCGGCGAACAGCACTTTGGGCTGGGCGTCGGCCAGGCCATAGGCCATCTCCGCCGGCGTCCACCAGGCGTTCATGCCGACACAGGCGGCGCCCATGCAGGCGCAGGCCCAGTAGATCAGCATCCATTCCGGATAGTTGCGCATGGAGATCGCCACGCGGTCGCCGCTCTTCACACCGTGCGCCAGCAGCCAGTTGGCGATGGACGCCACCTGGCGGTGCGCCTCGGCATAGGTGATCCGCTCGTCGCCATAGACCAGGTAGTCGCGGTCGGCGAACTGGGCCGTCGACAGCCAAAGGGCCCGCACGTTCGGGGGCGCGTTCTTGAACGACTTCAGCGTCGCCCCGCGCACCTCGATCTCGGCGATCTCGAACGGCGCGCCCGCCGCGGTCAGCGCGGTCCAGGCCTTGTTCAGTTCCGCATAGTGCATCGCGTTTCCCCTTCGCCGGCTCGTTCCCCTGGCTCGCTCTTGCGACCTTCCTAACCGAGGGTCGCCGGCGCCGCGAGAGGGGACGTAGCGTCAAGCTGGCCGGACGGTCAAACAGGTGTTTGCCTGGACGGCCTGGCGTCGGGAGGGATGAAGATGCGCGCCTGGGTCGGAATCATGGCGTTGGCGCTGCCCGTGGGTTCGGCATGAACGTCAAAGTTGGGCGGCTCAGGCCGCCGAGCCCAGCCGCCAGCCCGCGCCGACCGCGATCACGCCGGGCAGGCCTTCCAGGCGA
>JAFEDM010000106.1 GCA_018241625.1 Pseudomonadota bacterium
AACCCTCGGACTTCTCCGGCTTCAGGTCCGGATTGCCGATGAAACGCCCGGCCACGAAGTCGAACAGCTCGCTGAAGCTGGGGTCCTTGATCCCCGAGCCCGCTGCGGCGTGGACCCGCGTCCCCTCGTCCCATCGCCAGCTCGCCTGGACACGATAGGTGGTGTCGTCGGCGAAGCGGTTGTTCCAGTCATGCCGCACCGAGGCGCTGAAGGCCGCGTGATCCCGCCAGGTCGCGTCGTAGGCGCCCACCAGCCCGGCGGTGTCCAGATGCTCCTTGCCCAAAAATCCGCCGAACGGCGAAACCGTGGTCTGGCTGGTGTTCTGCTCGGCGTCGAGGGCCAACGTCACCCGCTGCTTCAGGGTCTCGTCGCCGAACCGGAAAGCGCCTTCATAGCTTTCGATGAAGCGCGTGCCGTGGTCGCCGCTCTGCTTGCCGATCGGCTGGCCGGCGAAAGGCGCGAAGGCGTTGGCCACGTCGAAGCCGCTGCGCCGCGTGTCCGCCACCTGGGCCGACACCGCGTTGGTCAGCCGCCCGTCCAGCGACGACAGCTCGCCCTTCAACAGGCCATAGAAGGCGTCGTTGACGTAGTGCACCCCCGGCGAATCCAGCGTCAGGCCGAAGGTCGGCTGGGTGGAATCCGCGCCGCTGTCGTCGGTGTCCGCCCGGGTGTGGCTGAAGCGGCCGACGGCCGTGATGTGCAGGTTCGCCTGCGGGCTCCAGATCAGCTTGGCCGAGAGCCCTGCGCTGTCGGAGCCGACGTCGCGATGACCGCCCGGCGCCACTGGATAACCGTCGGTGTGCAGCCCGCTGCCGCTCAGCGCATAGTCGAGGTCGCCCTTCACCCCGGCGAACCGCACCGCGCCGCCATAGGTCCCCATGGAGCCGCCCTCGGCGCGCACCCGCAGCCCTGGCGCCTCGGCGCCTGACAGCGTCGAATAGCTGATCACGCCGCCGATCGCGTCGGAGCCATAGAGCGCCGACTGCTGGCCGCGCAGCACCTCGATCCGCGCCGCCTCGTCGGCGATGATCGTGCCGAAGTCGAACTCGTCGAAGAACGGGTCGGACGCCTTGATCCCGTCCACCAGCACCAGGGTGTGGTTGGCCTCGCTGCCGCGCAGCCGCACCTGGGTCATGTCGCCCACCGCGCCCGTGCGACTCACCGCCACGCCGGGCACGTCGCGCAGCACGTCGGACACCACGCG
>JAFEDM010000107.1 GCA_018241625.1 Pseudomonadota bacterium
GACACCGCCAACATCTATTCGATCGGCGAGAGCGAGGTCGTGACCGGCCATTGGTTGCGCGAATTCGCCCGCCGCGAGGAGATCGTGGTGGCGACCAAGGTCAACGGGCCGATGGGCAAGGGGCCGAACGAGAAAGGCCTCAGCCGCAAGTCGATCATGGCGCAGATCGACGCCAGCCTGACGCGCCTGAAGATGGACTACGTCGACCTCTACCAGATCCACCGCTTCGACTACGAGACGCCGATCGAGGAGACGCTGGAAGCGCTGAACGACGTCGTGAAGGCCGGCAAGGCCCGCTACATCGGCGCCTCGTCGATGTACGCGTGGCAGTTTGCCCGCATGCTGGCGGCCAGCGAGCGGCACGGCTGGGTGAAGTTCGTCTCCATGCAGCCCCAGCTGAACCTGGTCTACCGCGAGGAGGAGCGCGAGATGCTGCCGCTCTGCCGGGCGGAAGGCGTCGGCGTCATTCCCTGGTCGCCGCTGGCCCGCGGCTACCTGGCCGGCGGCCGCACCGCGCCCAAGGAAGGCAATACCGAGCGCGCGCGGACCGACGAGTTCAGCCCGCGCCTCTACTACACCCCGGCCGACGAACAGGTGGTCGAGGCGGTGAGCGAGATCGCCAAGGAACGCGGGCTTTCCAACATGCAGGTCGCCCTGGCCTGGGTGCTGCGCCACAAGGCCGTGACCGCGCCGATCATCGGCGCCAGCAAGCTCGGCCACATCGACGAGGCGGTTTCCGCGCTCGACGTCCAACTCAGCGACGACGAGGTCAAAAGGCTGGAAGCTCCGTACAAACCCAAACCGGTGCTCGATCACGCCTGAATCCGGTTTTGTTCCAGGCGCGCCGAGGGCAATGGTTAAGCTGTTAACCATTCGTTAGCACTTGATGGTTCCGAATTTGTTCCCGTTCGCAACAGCCCCTGCTAGGGTCGTTCGGCGATTCCACACGGGGGAGCCATGCCCAAGGAAAAGCTGACCGCAGGCGAGGCGCGGCGCATCGCGCTCGGCGCCCAGGGCTTCGCGACGCCCCGGCCGGAGGGACCGATCGCCAAGCGCCAGCTGGTCAAGCTGATCGACCGTCTGGGCGTGGTGCAGATCGACAGCGTCAACGTCGTGTCCCGCACCCACTACCTGCCTGCGTTTTCACGCCTGGGCGCCTATCCGCGCGAGCTGCTGGAGGAGGTGGCCTGGGCGAAGAAGCGGCCGCTGTTCGAATACTGGGCGCACGAGGCCAGCCTGCTGCCGGTCGAGAACCAGCCCCTGTTCCGCTGGCGGATGCAGGACGCCTATGACGGCGTCGGCCTCTGGAAGGGCGTCGCCCGCTTCCGGCGCGAGAACCGCGACTTCGTCGACAAGGTGCTGGAGACCATCAAGAGCCGCGGCCCGATGTCGGCCTCGGAGCTGGAGATCGGCCAGAAGGGCGTCGGCGGCTGGTGGGGCTGGAGCCACGCCAAGACCGCCGTCGAGGGCCTGTTCTGGACCGGCGAGCTCACCACCGCGACCCGGCGCGGGACCTTCGAGCGGGTCTATGGCCTGCCGGAGAAGGTGCTGCCGAAGGCGGTGGTGGAGGCGCCGACGCCCGACCGCGACGAGGCCCACCGCCAGCTCTACCGCCTGGCCATCCGGGCCATGGGCGTCGCCACGTCCAAAGACCTGCGCGACTACTTCCGCATGCCGGTGGAGGGC
>JAFEDM010000108.1 GCA_018241625.1 Pseudomonadota bacterium
TCCAGCAGGCCGCCGCGATATTCGGAATGGCGCAGCACGGCGTTGGCCCCGAACACCCGGCCGGCGACGTCGATCGAGGCCCCTTCGCCGCCGCGATTGTCTGACGCGATGTCCAGCTCGGTGGCGAAGCCCTTGATCGAGGTGCGGAGGCCGCCGGTCAGCAGGTCGCGCTGAACGCCCAGCTGGTCGGTGTAGGTGGCGCCCCCAAGGGTGGCGGTGAGCGACTGGCTGACGCCGTAGCTGAGGTTGGCGACCACGCGCGGCTTGCCGGTGACCCGGTCGAAGTTGAACGGGTCCTGCTCGAGGGTCTGGAACACTGGCCGGTTCTGGTCGACGACGCCGAAATCGAAGGTCGCCTGGCCGGGGCGCAGCAGGCCGCCGCCGGCGTTGATGATCCGGGTCTCTTCGCTGCGTTGGCCGCGCGGGCCGTAGGTGACGATCCGGATGACGTTGATGCCCTGGGTCAGGGGCACGTTCAGGAACTCGTACTGTCCTCCCACCGCCTGGGCCTGGGTCCCCTGCAGGACGTCGTTCACATAGAGCTCGACGTCGTCGCCGATGGGCAGCTCGCCGCGCAGGTCGATGCGATTGAAGACGTTGGCCTGGTCCAGCGGGGCGGTGGAGAACTGGAAGCCGCGACCGCCGAGGCTGCGCGGGCCGATAGCCAGGGCCGGGGTGTAGACGTCGCCCAGGCTGACATCGTGGGCGTGCAGCGGCCCCAAAAGGTCACCGGACAGGGAACGCTTCTCCAGCAGGACGCGGGTGGTGGTCACCCGGCCGGAGTCGTCGGAGCCGACATAGGCCTGCAGGCCGGAATAGAGCAAGTCGCCGCCGAGACGGATGTCGTAGCGGGTGGGTGTGCGAGGGGCGAGCGTCTGCGCCCCGAGGCCCAGGGCGACGTCGAACGACGGCGGGGTGAACAGCTTGTAGGGCGCCTCGACCCGCAGCGCCTGGGTGGCCGCAGAGGTGGGCGTCTGGCGCAGGCGCGCCAGGCGCTGCAGGCGGCTCTGGATCGGCAGGGCCTCCATGGCGGTGAGGCGCATCTGCAGGGCGCGGCTGTCGACGGCGAATTTCAGCGGCAGAAGTTGGGCCAGGACCGAGGCGCGGACGTAGATGTCGGCGCCGTCCACCGCCGCGTCGTTGGGGCCGAGCGCCACCTGCGCCGGCCCGACCCGGGCGACGCCCGTCGGCAGGTCGATGAGCAGCGCCCGGCGCGCCTCGCCCAGGCGGCCTTCGATCCGCCCGTCGGCCGGGCTGACGTCGACATCTAGCTCCAGCAATCGGCTGAGCTCACCGACCGGCAGCAGGGGGTCGTTGGGGTCGCCATAGGCGGCCATGCCGTCGGTCAGGGTCAGCTCGTCGAGCTGGACCAGCAGCAGGAGCAGGCTTTGTGGGTCCGGGGCGGGAAACCGACCCGGTTGCCCGCCGCTTCGGGCGCGGCCTGGGGCCGGATCAGCCGCCGCCAGCATCACGCCGCCGAGGCCGTCGCCGGAACGGGCCTGCACGGGCGAACCGATGGACGGCGCGACCAGCCGGGACGAGCCCGTCGCGGCCCGCGCCCGCACGCCCGGCTGGCGTGCGTCGCCGCCGACCAGCAGGTCGGCGAGGGCTTCGCCCGGCGGCGCGGGCGCGCCCAACAGCATGGCCGCGAGCTCGTCGCCGACCCCGCGCGCCAAGGCGGGCCCCGACACGCAGAGCCCCGCCGCCGTCGCGAACAGCGCGGCCTGACTAGAGCGTGAGCTTCGCAAGGAGCTTTCCCGGCGAGGTGTCGTCGTCGGTGAAAGTCACCTCGATGTGCTCGCCAGGCGCCGGCGCCCGGGTGAGCGGGATGCGCACCAGCCGCCGGTCGATCTCGGTGTAGACACCGACCCCATGCGCCAGGCCGAGCGGTGGCGTCGCCTTGGGCTGACCCGGGACCCGCGCTTCCAGGTTCCCGAACAGGGAGTTGGCGCCGGCCCGCACCAATTCCACGGACAGGACCGGGGTTTCGGGCCCGGTCGGGCCGTTGAGCTTTTCGAGGGTCACCCGGGCGTTCTCGAGGCCCGCGTGGATGTCCGGATCGTTCAGTCGCACGATCGCCGGGATGCTGAGGCCGAGCAGGGCGTTGATCTGGAAGCTGAGCTGGCCGGTCTGGGCGGCCGAGGCGGCCTGTTCGGCCGTGGTGCCGGAATCGCGCGGGGGCAGGGCGGCGATGGTCAGGTGGCTGCGCAGTTCCACGACGCCAGGGTCCGCGGGCGCGCCGACGACCCGCAGCCGCACGGTCTGCCCCTGGCCGGGCGCCAGCGTCACGCGTCGCGGCGAGACCTGCAGGATCGGCTGGGCGGACTTCACCCGGCCGGCCACCGCCTGGGTCTCCGGCTTGGCCTGGGCGTCGGTGAGCGGGATGATCTGACCGTCCGGCAGCATGACCCGGTCGACCAGAGAGATGTCGAAGCTGCCCGCCGCGTTGCCCTGGTTGAAGACGTAGATCGAGCCGGACCTGCGGTTGCGGTCGAAGGTGATCCGCTTGGGAGAGATGTTGAGGTTCGCGCCCGTGGCCTGCGCCGCCCCTTGAGCCGCCGGGGTCGGCTGCGCCCAGCCCTGCAGCGGGGTGAGCGCGCTCAGCAGCGCAAGCGCGACGATCGGGGCGAGGGATTTCATGGGCAGGTTCGCGGGACGCCTCGGGACCCGCGTCCAGGCGCGGCCGGGAAGCGCGAGAAGACGGTCAATATCCATCGACTACGGCCCAGCTCGCAAGATCACCGGGGCAGGACGGATTGCCGCGCCGGCTCGACCCCCGAAGGGCCGACACTGGCCGCCAGGATGGCGCAATATCCTTAACGCCACCTTGGCCGTAGCGTGCGGCCGCTGGGTTGGGCGTGAACTCTAGGGCTGCACCAGGATCTTCACGTGCGCCTCGGGGTCGCCGAGGGCGGTGAAGGCGCCGGCGACGCCGTCCAGGCCGACCGTGCCGGTCACCAGGCCCTCGACGTCGATCTGTCCTTCGGCCAGGCTGTGCAGGGTCTGGGCGAACTCCTCCGGCGTATAGCCGAAGACGAAGGTCAATTCGATTTCCTTGGTGATGGCGATTGAGGGCTCGATGCGGTCGGTCTCCATGCAGACACCGGCGACCACGATCTGCGAACCGGCCGGCGCCGCCTCGATCAGATGCTCCAGTACGCCCGGCGCGCCGACGCACTCGAAGACGATCGGCTGGCCGAAACTGCCGCCCATCATGCGGATCATGCTCTGGGCGGCGCGGGCCTTGGGCACGCCCAGGCCTTCCCAGCGGTCGTGCGGCGACTCCTGCGCCGGGTCGATGACGATGTCGGCGCCCAGCTTCTCGGCGGCCGCGCGCCGGCGCGGCGAGAAATCGGAGGCGATCACCGGCCCGCGCCCCTGCGCCTTCAGCGCCGCGATCACCGCCAGGCCCACCGGCCCGCAGCCCACGACCAGGCAGACGGAGTTCGGGTCCATTCGCGCCTTGGCGACAGCGTGGAAGCCCACGGCGAAAGGCTCGGTCAGCGCCGCCTTCTCGGTCGGCAGGCCGTTGGGCACCGGCAGGATCAGCTGCTCGCTGAGGACCATCCGTTCCGAGAAGCCGCCTGGCAGGCGGTTGGAGAAGCCCAGCATCTCCGCGCCGGTGGCGGTGAGGGTGACGGGCACGCTGACCACCCGCGTTCCGACCTTCAGGGTCTTCGCGGAGCCCGCGCCGTGGTCGAGGATCTCGGCGCAGAACTCGTGGCCGAAGACCGTGTCGGCGGTGGGATCGAAGCCGCTGTCGCCGCCGCCGCCGCGTTTCCCAAGCTCGATCATGTGCTCCATGTGATGCAGGGCGTGCAAGTCGGAGCCGCAGATCCCGCAGGCCAGGGTCTTCACCAGCACCTGGCCGGCGCCCGGCTCGAGCTCGCCAATCTCGTCGCAGACCAGCTGCTTGTTGCGTCGCACCACCGCCCGCATCGTCGTCTCTCCAGAGTCCTTGCTGAAAGAGTCCTTGCTGAACTTCGCCGCCCGAACGTGCGTAAACTTGCCGGGGCTTTCCTTATTCCGTAACCCTCGCCGCTCGGAATCGATAGGGCCTCAAAACGGCCTGCGGGAGATCAAGTATGAGCCTCGCCTTCCTCTTTCCCGGCCAGGGCAGCCAGGCTGTGGGCATGGGCGTCGACCTGGCCGACGCCTTCGGCGCGGCGCGCGAAGTCTTCCAGGAAGTCGACGACGCTCTGGGTCAGAAGCTGTCGAAGCTGATGCGCGATGGGCCGGAGGATCAGCTGACCCTCACCGAGAACGCCCAGCCGGCGCTGATGGCGGTCAGCCTGGCGGTGGTCCGGACCCTGGAGAAGGAATTCGGCGTCGGCATTGAAAAGGCCGCCTTCGTCGCGGGCCACAGCCTCGGCGAATATTCCGCCCTGGCGGCGGCGGGCGCGATCAGCCTGGCCGACACGGCGCGCCTGTTGAAGCTGCGCGGCCAGGCCATGCAGCGCGCGGTGCCGGTGGGCGAGGGCGCCATGGCGTCCCTGATCGGCCCGAAGACCGACGTGACCCTGGCGGAGGAGGCCGCCGCGGCGGGTTCGCTGCATGGGATCTGCGTCGTGGCCAACGACAACAACAACGGCAATGTCGTGATCTCCGGCGCCAAGGCGGCGGTGGACGCGGCGATCGAGAAGGCCAAGGAACTGGGCGCGCGGGCGATACCGCTGAACGTGTCCGCGCCCTTCCACTGCCCGCTGATGCAGCCCGCCGCCGACGAGATGGCCGCGGCCCTGGCGGAGGCGGCGATCACCGCGCCCCGGACGCCGCTTGTGGCCAACGTCACCGCCCGGCCGATCCTGGACCCCGAGATCATCCGCGGCCTGCTGGTCGAACAGGTCACCGGCCGGGTCCGCTGGCGCGAGAGCATGATGTGGCTGGCGGGCGAGGGCGGCGTCACCCGCTTCGCCGAAGCCGGCGCCGGCAAGGTGCTGAGCGGCATGGCCAAGCGCATCGCGCCGGACGCCGAGGCAAGCCCGCTCAACACGCCGGCCGACCTCGAAGCCTTCGCCCAGAGCCTTTAGGAGCCGTCGATGTTCGAACTGACCGGCAAGACCGCCCTCGTCACCGGCGCCACCGGCGGCATCGGGGCGGCGATCGCCCAGGCGATGCACGCTCAGGGCGCGCACGTCGTTCTTTCCGGTACCCGGGAGGCGGTGCTGCAGGAGAAGGCGGCCGAATTGGGGGAGCGGGTCTCCGCCGTCGCCGCCAATCTCTCCGACGCCGCGGCGGTGGATGGGCTGGTCGAGGCTGCCGAGGCCGCCGCCGGCGCGCCGATCGACATCCTGGTGGCCAACGCCGGCATCACCAAGGACGGCCTGCTGCTGCGGATGAAGGATGAGGACTGGGAGCAGGTGATCCGGGTCAACCTGGAGAGCTATTTCCGGCTCAGCCGCGCCGCCACCAAGGGCATGATGCGCCGCCGGCATGGCCGGATCATCGGCATCACTTCGGTGGTGGGCGTGATGGGCAATCCGGGCCAGGCCAACTACGCCGCCTCCAAGGCCGGGATGATCGGCTTCTCCAAGGCCCTGGCCGCCGAGGTCGCGACCCGCGGCATCACGGTCAACTGCGTGGCGCCGGGCTTCATCGACAGCCCGATGACCGACGCGCTGAACGAGCAGCAGCGGGCGGCGATTCTCGGCACCATCCCGGCAGGCCGGCTGGGCGCGGGCGCCGACGTGGCGGCGGCCTGCGTCTACCTGGCCAGCGACGAGGCGGCCTACGTCACCGGGCAGACCCTGCACGTCAACGGCGGAATGGGGATGATCTAGGGTGTGGATGGGTGCGACCGGATGATTTGAAGGTCTCGCCTTCCGGCCTGGGAACATGCTAACGCCCCAACGACTTTCGGTGCGCCTGACCGTTGCAGTTGACTTCGGAGCGCGGCTCGCCGATGCAAGCCTTGAGAACCTAGAGGGACCTAACTTATGTCCGACGTCCTAGAACGCGTCCGCAAGATCGTCATCGAGCACCTGGACGCCGATCCGGAGAAGGTGACCGAGAAGGCCAGCTTCATCGACGACCTGGGCGCCGACAGCCTCGACAACGTCGAGCTGGTCATGGCCTTCGAGGAAGAGTTCGATATCGAAATCCCGGACGACGCCGCCGAGCACATCCAGACGGTGGGCGACGCCGTGAAGTTCATCCAAGAGAAGCTGGGCGGCTAAGCGCCTGATTCGGCTTAAGGTTTTTGGACCGCCGGGTTGGGGTTGCGCCCCGGCCCCGGCGGTCTTCCTTTAGGGGCCATGGGAATCCATATCCTTAGGCTCTGGAAGGACTGACCGAGGATCGCCATGCGTCGAGTAGTCGTCACCGGAATCGGCCTGATCACGCCCCTGGGCCAGGGGACCGAGCTCTCCTGGGCCAACATCCTGGCTGGCAAGTCGGGCATCGGGAAGATCACCACCTTCGACATCTCCGAGGAGTTCGCCTGCCGCGTGGCCGGCGAGGTGCCGCGGGTCGACGGCCGCGGCGGCGGCGGACCGGACGTGCCGGGATCGTTCGACCCCGACCAGACGCTTTCCACGCGCGACCAGCGCCGGATCGACGACTTCATCCTCTACGCCATCGCCGCCGCCGACGAGGCGGTGAAGGACTCCGGATGGCAGCCCGGCGAGGAGGACACCGAGGGCCGCGAGCGCACGGGCGTGATGATCGGCTCCGGCATCGGCGGCCTGGCGACCATCGAGAAGACCTCGATCGAGATGCACGAGAAGGGCCCGCGCCGCGTCTCGCCCTTCTTCATCCCCTCGGCGCTGATCAACCTGGCCTCGGGCCAGATCTCGATCCGCTATGGATTCAAGGGGCCGAACCACGCGGTGGTGACGGCCTGCGCCACCGGCGCCCACGCCATCGGCGACGCCACCCGGCTGATCAAGTACGGCGACGCGGACGTGATGATCGCCGGCGGCGCCGAGGCGGCGATCTGCCCGGTGGGCATGGCCGGCTTCATCGCCGCGCGCGCCATGTCGACCGGCTTCAACGACACCCCGGAGAAGGCCAGCCGACCTTATGACAAGGACCGCGACGGCTTCGTCATGGGCGAAGGCGCCGGCGTCCTGGTGCTGGAGGAATACGAGCACGCCAAGGCCCGCGGCGCGAAGATCTACGCCGAGGTCGTGGGCTATGGCCTGGCGGGCGACGCCTACCACATCACCGCCCCGGCCGAGGACGGCGACGGCGGCTTCCGCGCCATGAAGGCGGCCCTGAAGGACGCCGGGATCGGCATGGCCGACGTCGACTACATCAACGCCCACGGCACCTCGACGCCGCTCGGCGATGAGATCGAGCTGGGCGCGGTGACCCGCCTGCTGGGCGATGCGGCCTCCAAGGCCACCATGAGCTCCACCAAGTCGGCCACCGGGCACCTGCTGGGCGCGGCCGGGGCCATCGAGGCGGCGTTCTCGGTGCTGGCGATCCGCGACCAGATCGCCCCGCCGACCATCAACCTCGACAACCCGTCGGTGGAGACCGAGATCGACCTGGTGGCGAACAAGGCCAAGCCGATGGCGATCGAGTACGCGCTGTCGAACTCCTTCGGCTTCGGCGGGACCAACGCCTCGGTGGTGTTCAAGAAGGTTTCGTGAGCCGAAAGCGGTCGCGGAAGGCGCGGCGGAAGGGGCCTGGGATGATAGGGCGGCTTTTCGCGGCGTTGGTCGGGGTGGCGGTGCTGATCGCCGCCTGGGGCCTCTGGAGCTATGCCGGGCCGGGCCCGGCCGCCAAGGACGGCCAGGCCACCGACGTGATCCTGCCCAAGGGCGCCCATGTGGCGCAGATCGGCGGCGCCCTGGAACGCGCCGGGGTGATCCGTTCGCGGCTGATCTTCGAGCTGGCCGCCAAGTTCAGCGGCGCCAGCCGACGTCTGAAAGCCGGCGAGTACGAGTTCAAGAGCGGCGAAGCCCTGTCGCAGATCCTGTCGGACCTCGCCAACGGCCGGGTGGTGCGCCGCTTCGTCTCCGCGCCGGAGGGCTGGACCAGCCAGATGGTCATCGACGCGGTCAACGCCACGCCGCTGCTGACCGGTTCGGTGGAGACGCCGCCGGAGGGCTCGATCCTGCCCGACAGCTATCAGTACCAGCGCGGCGACGACCGCGCGGCCCTGGTCCAGAAGATGCGCTATGCCCGCGACAAGCTGTTGGCGCAGCTGTGGGCCGCCCGCGCGCCCGGCCTGCCGCTGAAGACGCCGGAGGAGGCGGTGACCCTGGCCTCCATCGTCGAGAAGGAGACGGGCGTGCCCTCGGAGCGGCCCAGGATCGCGGCGGTGTTCGAGAACCGCCTGCGCGCCGGCATGAAGCTGGAGAGCGACCCCACCATCATCTACGGCGTCTCCAGGGGCCGACCCCTCGGACGCGGCATCCTGAAGAGCGAGGTCGAGGCGGCCACGCCCTACAACACCTACCGGATCGTGGGCCTGCCGCCGACGCCGATCGCCAACCCCGGCCGCGCGGCGCTGGAGGCGGTGCTGAACCCGCCGAAGTCGGACGAGATGTTCTTCGTCGCCAACGGAACTGGCGGGCACGTCTTCGCCTCGACCTTCGCCGAGCATCAGGCCAACGTGGCCAAGTGGCGCGCGATCGAGAAGCAGCGGGCGGCTGGAGGCGGGCGATGACTATCAGCGGCATGACCGGCTTCGGCCGCGCGGAAGGCGCGCTGGGCGCCTGGAGCTGGGCGGTGGAGGCGCGCAGCGTCAATGGCCGCAACCTGGAGGTCCGGTTCCGGGGACCGCCGGGGTTCGAAAGCCTGGAGCGGGCGGCGCGCGAGGGGGCGCAGGGGCGGTTCCTGCGCGGCCAACTCACGCTCGGCGTCCAGGCCAAGCGCGCCGAGGGCGCGGGCGCGGTCCGGATCAACACCGAGCAGCTCGAGCGTTATCTGGCGGCGGGCGCGCCCTATACGGCGACGGGCATGGTCGCGCCGCCGCGGCTCGACGGCCTGCTGGCCCTGCGCGGGGTGATCGAGGCCGGCGACCAGGTCGAGGACGCCGAGGCCCAGGCGGCGCTGGAGGCGGCGATCGCCGCCTCGATCGGCGCGGCCCTGGACGGCCTGGCCGCCGCGCGGGCCGAGGA
>JAFEDM010000109.1 GCA_018241625.1 Pseudomonadota bacterium
GCTTTTCCTCTCTGGCGTTTCAGCTGTTGGCGGGTGTGGGAAGCCTGATCTCCTCGCGATTATTTGGGGGTTGCTTGTTTGTGTTGAGCTTTATGAACCAGCCGTACTGCTGGCCCGGACGGTCCGGGACCTCGTCGGTCTCGTGGAAGGACTGCTTGCCGTCGGTGGTCGTAAAGACCCCGAAACGGCTTTCGCCGGCATAGGCATAGGCCGGATCGGCTGGGGCCGGCGCTATGGCCTTGGGCGGCGCCTGGGCCGCGACGGGACCCGCGATCAGCAGGGCGGCGACGAAGGGGACCACGCTGGGTTTCATGGGGCGAGCTAAGCCGGGGCGGCCTTCGGGCGCAAGCTAGAGGCCTGCGCCCTCCTCCAGGCCCAGCATCAGGTTGAGGTTCTGCACCGCCGCGCCGGAGGCGCCCTTGCCGAGGTTGTCGAGTTGGGCGATCAGCCGCGCTTGTCGGCCATCGGCCGAGCCGAAGACGTAGAGCCGCATGCGATTGGTGTTGTTCAACGCCTCGGGGTCCAGGGTCGCCACATAGCCGCCGGCGCCGGCGCGGGACTTCTGCAGCTCGGCGCACTCGGCGCCGCTGGCCACCTCCACGAAGCGCTCGCCCATGTAGAAGGCCTCCAGCGCCACATGCAGGTCGGCCGCCGTGGGCTTGCCCGGGATCGCCCAGAGCTGCAGCGGAACCTCGACGATCATTCCCTGGGCGAAGCGTCCGACTGAGGGCGCGAAGACCGGCGCGTGGTCGAGGCCGGTGTGCGCCGCCATCTCCGGCAGATGCTTGTGGGCCAGGTTCAGGCCATAGATCCGAAAGGCGTCGTGGGTCCCCGCCGGGGGCGCGCCCTCGAACTCGGCGATCAACCCCTTGCCGCCGCCCGAATAGCCGGACACCGCGTTGACGGTGAGCGGGAAGTCCGACGGGATCAGGCCCGCCTCGACCAGCGGCCGCACCAGGCCGATGAAGCCGGTGGGATAGCAGCCTGGGTTGGCGACGCGGTTCGAGCCGGCGATGGCGGCGCGCTGGTCCTTGGCCATCTCGGCGAAGCCATAGGCCCAGCCCGCAGCCACCCGGTGCGCGGTCGAGGCGTCGACCACCTTCACGCTGTTGGACGAGATCAGCGACACCGCCTCGCGCGCCGCGTCGTCCGGCAGGCACAGCACAACCGCGTCGGCGGCGTTCAGCAGCTCGGCGCGCGCGTCGGCGTCCTTCCGCCGGGCGGGATCGATCGACAGGATCTCCAGATCGGCCCGGCCGGCCAGCCGCTCGCGGATCTGCAGGCCGGTGGTGCCGGATTCGCCATCGATGAAGACTGTGTGGGCCATTTGCGCAGTTCCAGGTGCAGACAAAGAGAAAGGGCGCCTCGGTTGCCCGAAGCGCCCTCCAAACGCGGATTGTCGCCGCGCGGCTTTAGCGCTTCGAGAACTGGAAGCTGCGTCGGGCCTTGGCCTTGCCGTACTTCTTCCGCTCGACCACGCGGCTGTCGCGGGTCAGCAGGCCGTGCGGCTTCAGCACGCTGCGCAGCTCCGGCTCATAGTAGGTCAGGGCCTTGGAGATCCCGTGACGGATCGCGCCGGCCTGGCCGGACAGGCCGGAGCCTTCGACGGTCACGTCGACGTCGAACTGGCCCATGCGGTTGCTGAGCTCGAACGGCTGGGCCAGCATCATGCGCAGCACCGGGCGGGCGAAGTACACCTCCTGGTCGCGGCCGTTGATGGTGATCGTGCCCTTGCCGGGCTTCACCCAGACGCGGGCGATGGCGTTCTTGCGCTTGCCGGTGGCGTAGGCGCGGCCCTGGGCGTCAACCTTGCGCTCGTGGACCGGCGCGGCCTCGGCCTGGGTGCCCATGCCCTTCAGGGCGTCGAAGCCAGTGGCTTCGGTGGTGGTGGCTTCCGACATGCTTACGCGCTCCGCACGTTCTTGGCGTTCAGCTCGGCGAACGCGATGGTCTCGGGGTTCTGGGCTTCGTGCGGATGCTCGGCGCTCGTGTAGATGCGCAGGTGCGTCAGCTGCTTGCGGGCCAGCGGGCTTTCCTTCGGCAGCATGCGCTCGACGGCCTTCTCCAGCACGCGCTCGGGGAAGCGGCCGCCCAGCACGGCGCCGGCGGTGCGTTCCTTGATCCCGCCCGGGTGGCCGGTGTGCCAGTAGTAGACCTTGTCGGTCAGCTTCTTGCCGGTGAACTTCACCTTGTCGGCGTTGATCACGACGACGTAGTCGCCGCAGTCGACGTGCGGGGTGTAGGTCGGTAGGTGCTTGCCGCGAAGACGGTTGGCGATGAACGAGGCGAGACGGCCGACCACGGCGTTCTCAGCGTCGATCACGATCCACTTCTTCTCGACCTCGGCGGGCTTCAGGGAAGCCGTGGTCTTCATCATGGTTCGGGTTCCGTACTGGTCGTTTCGGATCGCCTGAGAAAGCGGCGTTCCGACGTGAGCGGGCGCATATGCCGACAGCGGCGCGCAATGTCAACTCGCGCGCCGCTAGTTTCTATCATGGCATTGAAAAATATAGGGATTATAGAAACGGTATTATGATACCGCCTATTTGTCGCCCTTCTCCTCCGCCAGATAGGCCGCGGCCAGGGTCTTCATCTCCTGCGCCTTGGGCAAGAGCGTCGGATAGAACTGCACGAAGGTCGTATCCACCGCCCCGTGTTGCTCGTGGCAGGTGTTGCAGGCGGAATCCTGCGGCAGGGCCGCGGCGGGCTCGATCTTGCTGGCGCGGAAGGGGAAGAAGGCCCAACCGCTCTTGAAGCGCGCGGTGTCTTTCACGTGCGCCTCCATGCCGCCGACGATCGGGGACTGGAACATCCCCGCCTTGTTGATCGAGCCACGCCCCTGGGCGCCGCGGACCTCCAGCATGAAGATGGTCTTGTCAGGCCAGGTCCCGGTCTTCTGGAAGGCCTCGTAGGCTTCGCGGTTGACGAAGACGTTGTCGAACAGGTGGCTGTTCCCGCCGCCGGCGTTCTCCGTATAGGCCATGTCCATCCCGCTCGAGAGGTAGACCCAGGTCCGATAGTCCTTCGGGAACTGCAGCTTGCCGTCCGCGGTGTAGGCGATGGCCGGCGACTTGGGTTCGGCGTGCGAGGCGGCGCCCATCACCAGGGCGGCCAGGACGGCGGCGCCCAGCGTAGCGGCTCCGATGCGAATGCGAGAATCCATGGTTATCCCCTTCCGATGACCTGGCTTGTGCGCCGGGCCGGCAAGCGCCGCAATGACCGCGTTCCGACGTTTCCGGACATGGGTCGCGGGCCTATTCGGCGGCGAGCACGGCGCTGCTGAAACGAGCGCGGTAGGCGCTGGGCGGAACGCCGAAGCGACGCTCGAAGGCGCGGCGGAAGACGTCGCCGGAGGCGTAACCCACCGAGCCGCCGACACGGTCGGCCGGCAGGTCGCTGGACAGCAGCCGCTCGGCCGCCTCGGCCAGGCGCAGGGCTTCGACATATTCGCCCGGCGCCGCGCCGAAGGCCTCCTTGAACAGGCGGGCGAAGTGGCGCGGGCTGCAGTTCACGCGCGCCGCCAGGGTCTCCACCGACAGGTCGGCGGCGAGATTGGCTGGGATCCAGGCGGCCAAGTCGGCGAAGCGGCCGGCGGCGCGGGCCTGGAAGCGCAGGGGTTCGGAGTACTGCCGCTGACCGCCGGAGCGGCGGACGTAGACCACCAGCATCCGCGCGATCGCCAGCGCGACGGACGGACCAAGGTCCTCCTCCACCAGGGCAAGCGCCAGGTCGATGCCGGCGGTGACCCCGCCCGAGGTCGCGAAGGCCCCGTCGCGGACGAAGATGGCGTCCGGGTCCAGGACGATGGCCGGGTAGCGCGCCTTGAGTTCGTCCGCATAACCCCAGTGGGTGGTGCAGCGCCGCCCGTCCATCAGCCCGCTTTCCGCCAGGCCGAACAGGCCAGTGCAGACTGAAACCACCCGCCGCGTGCTCCCCGCCCGCTCGCGCACCCAGGCGCCCAGCGGCTCCAGCACCTCCGGCGCGCGGATGCCCGTGCCGCCGGGGACGATGACGGTGTCCAGGGAAGGCGCGTCGGTCAGGGCGGCGTCCGGCGTCATCAACAGGCCCGAGCGGCTGCGGAACGGCCGACCGTCCGGGCTGAGGAACAGCACCCGATAGCTTGGCGTCCCGTCCGCGCCGTGGGTGTAGGACGAGGTGAAGACCTCGTGCGGGCCCGTGAAGTCGAGGGCGTTCACCCCCTCGTAGCCGATGATCCCGACCGTTTTCGTCGCCATGGCGCAATCCTGCCATGACGCGGCGCGAGTGCGAGTGAATTCGCCGTAAGGCTTAGAGCCTGCGCACCCGCCAGGCGAAGGTCACGGCCAGGCTCAGCGTGAGCACGGCGACCAACTGGTGGGCGACTCCCATCCCGACCGGCGCGCGGGCCATCAGGGTGGCCACACCCAGGGCGGCCTGGAGCAGCACCAGGACGCCCAGGCCTAGCCCCAGCGCCTTGGAGGTCGGCGGCAGATAGTTCGACTGCCAGGCCCCGAAACCCAGGCCGAGGGCCACGATGGTCAGCAGATAGGCGACCAGCCGGTGATGCAGCTGCACCGCGCCCTGGCTGTGCGCCAGGGTCGCCCAGAGGCTCGGGCCCGCATAGTCCTGGGGCAGCAGATGACCGGCGAACAACGGCCAGTCGTTGTAGACTAGCCCCGCCTGGTTGCCGGCCACCAGGGCGCCCAGCAGCATCTGGACATAGATCAGCCCCACGAGCCACAGCGCCCGGCCGCCCCAGGGGCTGGGCAGGGTCTGGCGCGCCTGGCCCGACCAGGCGTCCAGCGCCGTCCAGATCAGCGATCCCAGCAGGGCCACGGCGATGCCCAGATGGATCATCAGCCGCTCCGGCGCGACATAGACGCGCTCCGCCAGGCCGCTCGCCACCATCCACCAGCCGACGATCGGCTCCAGGCCGCACAGCACAAAGATCACGCCGAACTGCCACCATAGCCGGCGCGGCAACTCGCGGCGGATGGCGAACCAGGCGAACGGGACCAGGAAGACGAAACCCAGCAGACGGGCCAGGAACCGGTGCGCCCATTCCCACCAGTAGATGAACTTGAACTGCTCCAGCGTCATGGTCGGGTTGACGAAGCGAAACTGCGGGATGGCGCGATA
>JAFEDM010000010.1 GCA_018241625.1 Pseudomonadota bacterium
CTGGAACTGCCGCTGCTGTTCTATGTGGCCAGCCTGATGTTCTTCGTGACCGGCAAGGTCGATGGGCTGGTCCTCGCGGTGGCCTGGACCTACGTCGCCCTGCGCGTCATCCATTCGGCGATCCACCTGACCTACAACAAGGTCATGCACCGCCTGACGCCCTTCGCCATCAGCAACTTCGTGCTGATGGCCTACTGGGTGGTCTTCTTCATCCGCTGAGGGCGCGCGACAGCCGCTTGGGCGCCACATGCGTCCAGGCCAGGCGCAGGACCAGCGTCAGCGTCGGTTCGTCCAGGACTTCCAGCCGCAGATAGGTCCAGCCGTGATGGCCATAGGTCTCGGTGGGCTGGATGCCGTCCGGATTCGCCGCCACGAGGTTGAGCTGGTCCTCGCGGTCCAGCTTGACCACGGCGACATCGTCCCAGCCCAGCGAGGTGAAAAGCGCGGCGTTCCCCGTGACGCCCAGCATGGCGAAGATCTTCTTCTCCACCCGGAAGGCCGGTCGCCGGCGGTGGATGTCCTCGTAGGCCTCCGGCAGCGCCAGCGCCAGGCGACGCAGGTCGGCGGGCGTCACTGAAACTCGCCGAAGCCTCGCGCCATGGCGGCGGCGAAGGCCGGGATGAAGGCGAACAGCGCCAGCTCGGCCATCAGCCACTTCCGCACGCCGGCCACCTGGGCGTCGCTCGGCGCGGTCCCGGCGCGGCGCCAGCGGATGTAGGCGACGGTCGGCGGGATCGACAGCAGCCCGACGGCCACGAAGGTCGCGATCTTCAGGTGGAAGAACAGGTTATGCGAATAGTAGGCCCAGCCCTTGGCGGCGAAGATGGCGCGGGCGAAACCGACCACCACGATCAGGCCGGCGACCGCGCCGTACATCAGGTCGATGCGCCCGACACGGGTGACGGTCGCCAGGTCGACGCCCTTGCGCACCAGCACGATCTCGCCGAACAGCACGCCGAACAGGCTGAACACCAGGACGTGGTGGGCGATCGCCAGGACCAGGTCGAGCATGGATGGGCCTCCCCTTTCAGGAGGAACACACCGCTATGCGATCAGGTCAACTGTCAGACCAGGCGGCTGCGGGTCCGGGCGGCGCCGATGAAGCTGGCGAACAGCGGGTGCGGGTCGAAGGGCCGGCTCTTCAGTTCGGGGTGGTATTGCACGCCCACGAACCACGGATGGTCGGCCCGCTCGCACAGTTCCGGTAGCACGCCGTCCGGCGACAGGCCGGTGAATTTCAGCCCCGTCGCCTCGATCGCCTCCCTGTAGGCGATGTTGACCTCATATCGGTGCCGGTGACGCTCGGAGATCGTCTGGGACCCGTAGATCTCGGCCACCTTGCTGCCCGCGGTCAGCACCGCCTCATAGGCTCCGCAGCGCATGGTGCCGCCCAGTTCCCCGCCCTCGGCGCGGGTTTCCTTCTCGTTGCCCTTCACCCACTCGGTCATCAGGCCGACGATGGGCTCCGAGGTCGGGCCGAACTCGGTGGATGAGGCCTGGTGGATGCCGGCCAGGTTCCGGGCCGCCTCGATCATCGCCATCTGCATGCCGAAGCAGATGCCGAAGTAGGGGATCGCGTGCTCGCGGGCGAACTGCACCGCACGGATCATGCCTTCCGAGCCGCGCTCGCCGAACGCGCCCGGCACCAGCACCCCGTGGACGCCGGTCAACCGCTCGCCGATCAGGGCCTCTTCGCGTTCGAAGGCCTCGCCCTCGATCCAGTCGAACTTTACCCGGACGTTGTTGGCCACGCCGCCGTGGGTCAGGGCCTCGATCAGGGATTTATAGGCGTCGGTCAGCGCCGTGTACTTGCCGACGATGGCGATGTTCACCTCGCCGTCCGGGTGGCTGAGGGTGTGGGAGATCGTCTCCCAGCGCGCCAGGTTCGGCGGCGGCGCGGTGTCCTTAAGGCCGAAGACGTCCAGCACCTCGGTGTCCAGGCCCTGGATGTGATAGTCCAGCGGCACGGCATAGATGTTGGCGCTGTCCATCGCCTGGATGACCGCGCTCGGCCGCACATTGCAGAACAGCGCCAGCTTCTTGCGCTCGCTCTCCGGGATCGGCATCTCGCAGCGGCAGAGCAGGATGTCCGGCTGGATGCCGATCGAACGCAGCTCCTTGACCGAATGCTGGGTGGGCTTGGTCTTCATCTCCCCGGCCGTCTTGATGAACGGCAGCAGGGTCAAATGGATGAAGCAGGCGTGGCCGCGCGGCAGCTCCTGGCCCAGCTGGCGGATCGCCTCGAAGAACGGCAGGCCCTCGATGTCGCCCACCGTGCCGCCCACCTCGACCAGCACGAAGTCCACGCCCTCGCCCGGATCGGCCAGGACGAAGTCCTTGATCTCGCCGGTGACGTGCGGGATCACCTGCACCGTCGCGCCCAGGTAGTCGCCGCGGCGCTCCTTCTCGATGATCTTCTTGTAGATCTGGCCGGTGGTGATGTTGTCGGCCTTGGTGGCGTTCACCCCGGTGAACCGCTCGTAGTGGCCCAAGTCCAGGTCGGTCTCGGCGCCGTCGTCCGTCACGAAGACTTCGCCGTGCTGATAGGGGCTCATCGTCCCCGGGTCGACGTTCAGATAGGGGTCCAGTTTCCTGAGGCGGACCTTGTAGCCGCGCGCCTGAAGAAGCGCGCCGAGGGCGGCGGACGCGAGACCCTTACCCAATGAGGAGACCACGCCGCCGGTGATGAAGATGTACCGGGCCATGGGCGTCCAGATTAGCAGCGATTCGGAACCGCGCCGCTGGAATCAACCGCGGCGCGCTGTTTTCTGTGGAAGCTGGGAGCGCCCTACTTGGCGGGTGGCTGGGCCGGCTGCTCCGCCCCACCCAGGAACGGGTTGTTGACCTGCGGTGCGGGCGCCTGGAGCGGCGCGGGCGCGCTCTGCGGGCCGCCCGGCTGGGCGGTGCCGGCCGGCGGCAGCGACGGCTTCGGACGGTTCAGGGTCGAGGGATCGATGTTGTCGATCTTCAGCCGGTCGACGACCGAGGCGGCCCCGCGCTCGCGGCCCGCCAAGATGGTCAGCAACAGGCTGATGGTGAAGAAGGCCGCGCCCAGAATCCAGGTCGTGCGGGTGAGCAGGTCGCCGACGCCGCGCACCGACATCACACCCGCCGAACCGCCGCCGCCCACGAAGCCAGAGCCTTCCGAGCGCTGCAGCAGCACCATGCAGACGAGCGCGATGCTGACGATGATCTGGGCGGTGAGCAGGAGGCCGATCAGCATGGGAAGTCCAAATCCGGTGCGCTCCGCGGATCCAAGCTGCGCCGAAACGCAGGGTGGCCCGCCGAAATGAAGGGCGGCCTCTATCACCGGGACGCCCGTAAGGCCATAGCTAGGGCGTCGCAGTCACCACGCAAGCGTTACGCATGGCCCTCAGCCTCGATTCCCACCGGCCGCCGATCCTCGAGACCGAACGCCTGCGCCTGGAGCCGCTCACGGCAGACGATGCCGGCGACATCTTCCCGCTGATGGCCGACGCCGAGGTGATGGCCTTCTGGGACATCGGCGAAGTCGACGATCCCGACGTGATCGCCAATATCGTCGAAGGCCAGGTCGCCGAGATGGCTGAGGGCCGCGCCTTCTACTGGGCGCTGCGCGCCCTGGCCGACAACGCCTTTCTCGGAACCTGCGACCTCTCGGAGATCGATCGGCGTCACCATCGCGCCGAGGTCGGTTTCATGCTGGGCCGCGGGGCGTGGGGCCAGGGCTTCGGGCTGGAGGCGATGCAGGCGGTGGTGGCCTACGCCGGGGCCAACGGGCTCAAGCGGTTGATGGCCCGCACCCACCTGGGCAACCGCCGGTCCGACGCCCTGTTGGAGAAGCTGGGTTTCGAGGAGGAAGGCGCCTTGCGCGGCCACGTATTGCGCGACGGCGAGCGCCGCGATTGCCGCGTATTCGGCCTTTTGCTCTAGAGGCTCGGCGATGACCCATCCCATCCGGATCGCCGGCTTCGACCACATCGTCCTGCGGGTGAGGGACAAGCCCGCGATGCTGGCCTTCTATCGGGACGTGCTCGGCCTTTCGGTCGATCGCGACCGGCCGGACCTGGGGCTGACGCACATCCGCGCCGGCGCGCAGATGATCGACCTGGTCACGCTCGACGGACCCTTGGGTCGCAAGGGCGGCGCAGCGCCCGGCGTGGAGGGTCGAAACCTCGACCACTTCGCCCTGCAGGTTCGCCCCTTCGACGAGGCGGCGATCCGCGCCCACCTCGCGGCGCACGGCGTCGCGGTCGTGGAAGACGGCCCCCGCTACGGCGCGGACGGCGACGGCTTCTCGCTCTACGTCCGCGACCCTGAGGGCAACACCGTCGAGCTCAAGGGGCCGTCCGCCTAAGGTCTTTCGCCGCCTAGAGCGCGTTCACGATGCCCAGGAAGTCGTCGGCCTTCAGCGAGGCGCCGCCGACCAACGCGCCGCCGACCTCGGCCGCGTGCAGGATCTCCGCGGCGTTCGAGGGCTTCACGGAGCCGCCATAGAGGATCGGCGTCGTATCGCTCGCCGTACCGAACATCTCGCGCAGGGTCGCGCGGATCGCCCGGTGCATCTCCTCGATCTCCGGCGTCGTCGGCGTGAGGCCCGTGCCGATCGCCCAGACCGGCTCATAGGCGACGGCGAAGGCCTTGCCC
>JAFEDM010000110.1 GCA_018241625.1 Pseudomonadota bacterium
AAGGCGCCGACGATCTCGCGCGTGGCGCCCGCGTGATCGATCGTGCCATTCGCCCAGCTCCGATCGTCGAGCACGGTGCCCCCGGCGTCGCGCAGCTTCAGCTGTGCTTCCAGGCCGATGCCCTCGATCTGCCCGCGGAACAACAGTGCCTCGTCCGTCGCGTTGTAGGCGGCGAACTTGATGCTGGACGAGCCGGCGTTGAGAACGGCGATGACGCTCATGCCCGTCTCACGCCACGATATTGGCGCCGCCGTCGACGTAGACGGTGCCGCCCGTGACGCGTCGCGCGAATGGGGTGGCGAGGTAGGCGCAGGTATAGCCGACATCCATGATGTCCACGAGCTCGCCCACAGGCGCCTTCTCTGCCGCCTCGGCCAGCAGTGTCTCGAAGTCCTTCAGCCCGGAGGCCGCCCGTGTCTTCAGCGGGCCTGGCGAGATCGCGTGCACGCGGATGCCCTGCGGCCCCAGTTCGTGCGCGAGGTAACGGCCCGATGCTTCCAGCGCCGCCTTCACGGGACCCATGACGTTGTAATTGGGCACCACGCGGTTGGCACCGTAGTAGCTCATGGCGAACATCGTGCCGCCCTCGGTCATCAGCGGCGCGGCGAGCTTCGCCATGCGGACGAAGGAGTGGCAGGAGATGTCCATGGCCTTGGCGAAGCCTTCGGCCGAGCAGTTCAGCAGCCCGCCCGTCAGGTCTTCCTTCGGCGCAAAGGCGATGGAGTGCACGAGGATGTCCAGTCGGCCCCAGGTGCCGCGGATGGTCTCGAACAGCGCCTCCATCTCGCCGGGGACGGAGACGTCGAGCGGCGCCTTGATCGCCGCGCCGAGGTCGTCGGCAAGCGGCTCGACGAAGCGCCGCGCCTTCTCGTTCAGCCAGGTGATCGCCAGGTCGGCGCCGGCGGTGCGGAAGGCCTTGGCGCAGCCATAGGCGATGGAACTGTCGTTCGCGACGCCCACCACCAGGGCCCTGCGCCCGGCCAGCACCGGACGGATGGTTTCGCTCATATCCGCCTCCTTCAGCTTCGCGCGAGCTTGCGCCGTCGCGCATCGGCCACCAGCGATGCCACCGCGCAGGAGGCGAGCCGCGTCAGCAGAGAATCCGCCCGGCTGGTCAGGATGATCGGCACTCGTGCGCCCAGCACGATCCCCGCCGCGTCTGCGCCGGCCAGGAACGACAGGCTCTTGGCCAGCATGTTGCCGGCGTCGAGGTCGGGCACCACGAGGACGTTGGCGCGACCGGCCACCGGCGAGACGATCTTCTTGATGGAGGCGGCTTCACGGCTGATGGCATTGTCCAGCGCCAGCGGTCCGTCGAGGAGGGCCCCGGTGATCTGGCCGCGGTCGGCCATCTTGCACAGCGCGCCGGCCTCGATCGTCGACGGCACCTTGGGATTGACCGTCTCCATCGCGCTCAGGATGGCGACGCGCACCTCGTCGGCGCCGAGCGCATGCGCAAGGTCGATGGCGTTCTGGACGATGTCGACCTT
>JAFEDM010000111.1 GCA_018241625.1 Pseudomonadota bacterium
CCTGGAAGAACTCCGGGTAGATGAACAGCTTCTGGCCCTGCAACGACTGGCCCGCCCACTGGTTCGGCAGGCTGTAGCGAGGATCGTCGAAGCCGGGGCAGGACTTGCGCCATTCGAACGCCTGGAAACCGCCCCGATAGTCGCCGAGCTGTAGCAGGCAGGTGGCGCGGTTGAACTGGGCGATGGCGAACCGCGGATCGATCGCCAGGGCCTGGTCGTAGACGGCGATGGCCTCGGCATGCCGGCCCAGCAGGCGCAAGGCGCCGCCGATGTTGAACAGCAGCACCGGATTGCCCGGCGCAAGCGCCGAGGCGGCCCGGAAGCCCTGCAGCGCCTCGGCATAGCGGCCGGCGGCGTAGAGGGCGTCGGCCTGGTGGTGGAGGTCCTGGGCGGTGGGCGTGTCGGTCATGAACTCGGGCTCGTTGGAACCCGGCGTTCATGCCATCAGCGAGACCACCGCGAAAGCCGGATCCGGACTGACCCAGCGCGCCTCCAGGGTCCAGCCTGCGCCGGCGGCCAGGTTGGCGAAGCCATCGACGGTGAACTTGCACGAGTTCTCGGTGTGGATCGTCTCGCCCGCGGCGAAGCGGAACGTCCGGCCGGCCACCCTCACCCGCTGGTCCTTCAGGCTTTCCAGATGCATCTCGATGCGGCTGTCCTGCGCATTCCAGACGGCGCGGTGGGCGAAGGCACTGAGGTCGAAGTCGCCGCCGAGTTCGCGGTTGATGCGGGTCAGCAGGTTCAGGTTGAAGGCGGCGGTCACGCCTGCGGCGTCGTCATAGGCGGCCACAAGGGTGGCGGGATCCTTGACGAGGTCTATGCCCACCAGGAACCGGGCGCCGGCCCCCAGCAGCGCCCGGGCGCGGGCCAGGAAGGCCTGGGCCTCGTCGGGCGTGAAGTTGCCGATGGTCGACCCCGGGAAGAAGCCGGTGACCGGCCGCCCTTGCGCCTCCGACGGCAGGACAAGGGCGCGGGTGAAGTCTTCCAGCAGCGGCGCGACGATCAGGTTCGGATAATCCTTGCGGATGGCGGCGGCGGCTTCGTCGAGGGCCGCGCGGCTGATGTCGATCGGCGCGTAGACCGCCAGTTGCGGCGCGGCGTCGAGCAGCAGCCGGGTCTTCACGCTGGCGCCGGAGCCGAACTCCACCAGGGCCGCGTCCGGCGAGATCAGGCCGGCGATTTCCGGAGCGATCGTCCGCAGCAGGGCGATCTCGGTGCGGGTCGGATAGTATTCCGGCAGGTCGGTGATCTCTTCAAACAGAGCCGAGCCCGCAGCGTCGTAAAAGTACTTCGGCGAGATAGCCTTCTGCGGCTTGGCGAGGCCTTCCAGCACGTCCGCCTCGAAGTCGCTGACCACGGCGGCGGCCTCGCCCGGCGCCGCGTCGCGGGCCAGGCGCACGCCGGAGAACATCCAGCGCTGCTGCGGATAGAAGAAGTTGCGATAGGTGGCGCGCGCATGACCGCTGGGCGTGACACAGGCGCCGCCGCGCAGGACGAACTGACCGGCCATGAACTTGCCGTTGTACTCGCCCACCGCGCCGGCGGCGGGCCGGAACCCCGGATAGGGGGCATAGGCCGATCGGGTCCAGGCCCAGACGTCGCCGAACATCTGGCGCAGGCCCGTGCCCGGCGGCGGCGCGGCCGGCGCCAGGCGGCCGGAGCCCAGGAAGTTGCCGGCCACCGGCAGGCCGGCGGCGGCGTGCTCCCACTCCTGCTCGGTGGGCAGACGCGCGCCGGCCCAGGCTGCGTAGGCCTCGGCTTCGTAGAAGCTGACGTGGCTGACCGGCGCGGCGGTATCGATCGGGCGCAGGCCGTGCAGGCTCATGGCGGCCCAGCCACCCTGCCCGTCTTCCCCTTCGGAGACCGGCTGCCAGTACAGCGGCGCATCCCAGCCCTCGGCCTGAACGCGCGCCCAACCCTCGGACAGCCAGAGTTCGGCGCGGCGATAGCCGCCGTCGGCCATGAAGGCCAGCCACTCGCCGTTGGTCACCAGCCGGTCGGCCAGCTCGAACGGCTCCAGCCACGCCTTGTGGCGCGGGCCCTCGTTGTCGAAGGCGAAGCCGTCGCCAGCATGGCCGATGGGGACCAGTCCGCCTTCGAAACGCAGGAACCTCAGCGGCTCGGGCGCCGGCGCGGCGCTGAGATTGCGCGGCGGGGCGTAGGCCGGCTGCAGCGGCGACTGGGCGAAGAGGTGCAGGATATCCATCAGGATCAGCTCCTGATGCTGCTCCTCATGGGCCAGGCCCAGGTCGATCAAAGGCGCGAGATCCTGCCGCGCCTCGGCCAGCAGCAGGCCCATGGCGGCGTCCACATGCGCCCGATAGGCGATCACGTCGTCCAGCGAAGGCCGGGTCAGCAGGCCCCGCTGCGGCCGGGGCTGCCGCGCGCCCAGGGCCTCGTAGTAGGAGTTGAACAGATAGTGGAAGCGCGGATCGAACGGCTTGTAGCCCGCCAGGTGCGGGACCAGCAGGAAGGTCTCCCAGAACCAGGTGACGTGGGCCAGGTGCCACTTCGTCGGGCTGGCGTCCGGCATGGACTGCGCCAGCTGGTCTTCGGGCGTCAGCGAGCGCGTGAGCGCCTCAGTCGCCTGGCGCACGGCGCGATAGCGATGCAGCAGGGCGGACGCCGGACCGGCTTTGGAACGCGCCGCGACTTCGGCCGCGGCGGGCGTCGGCGCGGCCTGCGCCTGGGGATCGTCGGACTGAGCCATCGGCCTCCTCTCCACGCAGCCGCTCACGGCTGCGCATCCCCGCGCCGACAACAGCTAGGCATTCGTCTGCCCGGCGCAACCACCCCTGGCGAACGCGGATCGAAAAAAGACTGTTCCCGTATGAGGGCCCGCGCCGGAACGGTGAAGCTCGAAAGCCGTTGAAAGAGGCAAAGCTCCCTTCAGGAAAGGAGAACCCGCTATGCCTACCCGTCACGACCCCCAGATGGAGCGCGGCGCAACGCGCAGCTTCGAGGCGGACGAAGCACGGCTGAACCGCGATCTGGACCGCTATGAGCGCGGGCGACGGCGCTTCGGCGCGGAACAGTACGGGCACGACGAGAACTACCGGCCCGGCTATCACCTGGGCGGCACCCGCTTCGGCTTCTTCGGCGGACCGGACGGCGCCGGCTATGGCCCCGGCCCGCAGCCAACCGAGTTCGGCCACCGGTCGATCGACGACCAGGACTTCGATCCCGACTACCTGAGCTGGCGCCAGCAGCAGATGTCACGCCACGACAGCGACTATGGCGAGTGGCGCCGTCAGCAGCTGCGCAAGTACGACGACGACTACTGGCGCTTCCGCACCGAGCGGCGCGAGGACTTCCACCAGCGGTTCCAGGACTGGCAGGCCCAGCGCGACGCCGAACGCGCCGCCGCGCCGCCGGTGGCGAACGCGGGGCGCGGCGAGAAGTAGCCTAGGGGTTGGCCTTAGGATCGTCCGGATAGATCACCGGCAGCACCAGGGCCGAGGGGTGGCTGGCGTCCATGTAGACGCTGTTGGTCGCCACGCGCGGCGGCAGCTTGTGGCTGCCCGCCGCCTCGCCGGTGTTGGGGTTCACCTCGAAGCGCGGGGCGTTGGACGAGGTGATGTGCAGGGCGATGCGGTGGCCCTTTTCGAAGGTGATCGCCGTCGACCACATGTCGATGTCCAACTCTTCCGGCGCGTTCGGGGTCATCATCTTGACCTCGTCCGGCATACGCCCGCCCCGGAAGCGCGCGCGGATCGGGGCGTCGAGCACCAGGGCCTCGTAGCCGTCGGGATAGACGTCGACCAGCTTGGCCATGAAGTCGGTGTCCTTGCCATCGGTCGCACCGAACAGCTCGACCTTCACGGGACCGGCGATGACCACGTCCTTGTCCAGCGCCGGGGTCTCGAAGCGCAGGTAGTCCTCGCGCTTTCCGATGGCGCGCTGGTCCATGGGGCCGCGCTCGAAGGTCAGGTTGGCGCCGCCGACGGTCTGGACCGGATGGGCCGGGTCGTAGCGGTAGGTCAGCTTCTCGGTCTCGGCGGTCGGCGCCTTCTCGCTGAGCGTCTTGCCGGGCGTCAGGTAGAAGCGCACCTCACGGTTGGCCGGCGGCCAGTTGGCGGAGGTCAGCACGCGGTTCTTGGGGCTGATGTGACCCTTCTCCGCGGCGGCCATCATGAAATAGGTGACCGGCGGCTCGGCCATGATGCCGTTGTCGATCCCCTTCAGCCAGTAGTCGAACCAGCGGATCTCCTGCTCGCTGGACAGCCTCAGCTGGTCGAAGCCCGGATATTCGAGGCCGCCGGACAGCGCGCCGTGGCCGAACGGCCCCATCAGCAGCTTCTGATTACCGCGCGCGCCCTTGGCGCCCTCGTTCTGCAGGTACTCGAAGTTCGAGATGTTCCCGTGGTTGAAGATGTCGTACCAGCCGCCGACGTTGTAGATCGGGATGTCGATGTACTTGCGGTTCACGCTCATGGCGGTGCGGTTCCAGAAGACGTCGTCGGCCACCCGCCGGCGCTGCTGGTCCAACACGTCGTCGGAAACGCCCTGCCCCTTCATCCAGCCCAGGACGTCCTTCTCCTTCAGCACGCCGTTGATGTAGCTGTTCCGCATCAGGTCGAAGGGGGCCACGATCACATAGGCCGCCTTCAGGTGCGGCGGGGCCGCCATGGCCGCCTCGTCGGAGGTGATGCCCATGGCTGAGCCGCCGGAGAGGCCCACCTTGCCGTTGCTCCAGGGCTGGGTCCCGGCCCATTCGACGCTGTCGTAGCCGTCCTCGATGTCGTTCTCGAAGGCGGCGTAGAAGCCTTGGGACCGACCCTTGCCGCGGGTGTCCTGCAGCACGAAGACATAGCCGGCGTCGGTGTAGTGCTTGGCCTGCCGGACCAGGCCCTCGCGCATCTTGGCGCCGTCAGGATCGTGCTCCTTGTCGATGCGGCCGTCCTTGAGATAGGCCGTGCGCGTCATCACCACCGGCCAGCGTCCGGCGCCGGCCGGCTTGAAGACGTTGGCGGCGAGCTTCACGCCGTCGCGCATGGTGGCGAATTCCTCGACCGCGCCCGGCGGCAGACCCGGCCACTTCTCAGGCGCCGCGGCCTTGGCGGCGACGGCCGGCGTCTTCGCCGCGGGTTTGTCGGCGGCCCCGGCTGCGCCCGCCGCCAGGCTGAGCGCAAGCGCCGAGGCGAGCGCAAAATGGCTGAGTGTCTTCATCTGGTTTCCCCCCAAGGCGGATCGCGGGCGCCCGCCAAATCTTCTCGTTCAAATCACGCGTTCGCTTGAGTCCGCGCCAGGCGACTTAAGCACAGGCCAGGCGCGCGCGTCAGCGGGCCTTTGTGATGCCGGACGCGGCGCCCTAAGACGCACGGCATGACCCGAGACGAGGCCCTGGCGCTGGACGCCGCCGACCCGCTGGCGCGCTTCAAGGCGGCCTTCGCCCTGCCTGACGGCGTCATCTACCTGGACGGCAATTCGCTGGGCCCGCCGCCGATCGCCCTGCACGAGCGGATGCAGCAGGTGACCCGCGCGCAATGGGGCCAGGGCCTGGTGCGCAGCTGGAACGACGCCCACTGGATCGAGGCGCCGACCCGCGTCGGCGGCAAGATCGCCCGGTTGATCGGGGCCAGGCCTTCCGAGGTCACGGTCGCCGATTCCACCACCGTCAGCCTGTTCAAGCTGGCGGCCGGCGCGCTCAGCCTCCGGCCCGGGCGCACGACCATCATCTCGGAGACCGGCAACTTCCCCACCGACCTCTACGCCCTGCAGGGGCTGCAAGCCTTGCTGGGGCCGAACCGGGCGCGGTTACGGGCGGTGGCGCCCGATGCGCTGCTGGACGCGATCGACGAGGACACCGCCGCCGTGGTCCTGACCCAGGTGCACTACAAGAC
>JAFEDM010000112.1 GCA_018241625.1 Pseudomonadota bacterium
AGCAGGTCAACACCGCCGTCAACCAGATGGACCAGGTGACCCAGCAGAACGCCGCCATGGTCGAAGAGGCCACCGCCGCCTCCCATGCCCTCACATCCGAGGCCGACACCCTGGCCAGACTGATCTCCAAGTTCGAAGTCGGAGCTCCGGCCAACCGCGCCCAGCCCGCGCCGACCCATCGTCCGGTCCCGGCGCTGAAGACCACCGGCCGCGGCGGCGCGGCGCCGGCGTTCGCGGTCGAGGAACAGGCCTGGGACGAGTTCTAGGTCCCAGGTTCTGAAGGCGGCGCTTGACCTTCCGCCTGGCCTTCACGGCCGGGCGGAGCCGTCTTCAGAGGGAGGCTGACGCGGGGCGTGCGTAGCCGCGTCGGCCGTTCCCACTCTTAACCTAAATTTCAGCGGCCTCTGGGAAACTCCAGGAACGAGACGAGACCTAGGTCCGTCCATCCTGCGAGGGAGAGACCTCAAGTGAGATCCGGGCCACTCAACGCGATCAACGACCGGTCGTCGCTGAAATCCGGCCGTCCCGAACCAGGGCTGTCGATCGCCCGCCGCTCCATCCGGTTCGTCCATCAAAGTTTCAATGATCGGCCTGTCGCCGCAGGTCTTCGAGCGAGCGTGAGTTGTCGCTCGAGGTCTTCGGCGCCGCTGGTGGGAGCCGGCGCGGGGCGTCGCCGCCGCGCCGGTAATTCCCACTTTTAACCATTACTTTAGCGAGAACTGGGAAATCATTCTGGAACCGCGCTGAAGCGGGAAATCCAGGGTCAAGCCTCCGATGAGCCTCAACAACCTCAACATCTCGAAGAAGCTGCTGGTCGGCTTCGCGGTCGTGGTCGCCGTCGTCGCGATCATGGGCGGCGTGGTGTTCTTCTGCATGCAGAAGATCGTTACGGCGGTGCACGCCAACGATGCGGAGGTCGCCCAGATCGAAACCTCGACGGCGGCGCTGCACGCGCTTGTCGAACGTCAGAACGCCGTGCGTGGCCTGGTGGGCAACGGCGACAAGTCTTTCGAGGGCAAGATCGCCGAACAGGGCAAGGCCTATGACGAGGCCATGGCCAAGCTGGCCAAACTGGCGCCGGGCGCGGCCCAGATGGTCGAGGAGATGAAGGCGGCGGGCGACCAGGCCAACCGTGAAGAGGACACCCAGGTCCTGGAGAGCCGCGATCCGGCGAAGCACGACAAGGCCATTGCGGACCTGTTGACCGCCGGCCGCCTGACCAAGTTCCGCGACTTGCACAAGGCCTTCACCGGTCAGGAGCAAGTCGCTCTGGACAAGTGGTCGAAGGCGCAGGACGGCAGTCTGGACCTGGCCAAGACCTCTCTCGCCGTGGGCATCGCCCTGGCCATGGCGCTCTCTGCGCTGATGGGCTGGTTGTTGTCGCGTGCGATCGCGACGCCGATCTCGGCGATGACGGGTGCGATGGGCAAGCTGGCGGGCGGCGACCACGGGGTCGAGGTGCCGGCGGTGGGCCGCAAGGACGAGGTCGGCCGGATGGCCGACGCGGTGCAGACCTTCAAGGACGCGGCCATCGAGAAGGTGCGCCTGGAGGCGGAAGCCGCCGAGCAGCGCCGGGCGGCCGAAGAGCAGCGCAAGGTGCAGGAAGCCGAGCGCGCGGCGACGGCCAAGGAGCAGTCGCAGGTGGTGGACGGCCTGGCCCTGGGCCTGGAGCGGCTGGCGGGCGGCAAGCTCACCTTCCGTCTCTCCGAGCCGTTCGCGGCGGCCTACGAGAAGCTGCGCGCCGACTTCAACGCGGCCATGGAGCAGATGCAGGGGACGATCGCCGAGGTGGCGACCAACTCCACCGGCGTGCGCACGGCCTCGACCGAGATCAGCCAGGCGTCCGACAACCTGAGCCGGCGGACGGAGCAGCAGGCGGCCAGCCTGGAAGAGACCGCCGCGGCGCTGGACGAGATCACGGCCACGGTGCGCAAGACCGCCGACGGGGCCAAGGAAGCCCGCGACGCGGTGGGCGCGGCCCGCGCCGACGCCGAGCGCAGTGGCGTGGTGGTCCGCGACGCGGTGGCCGCCATGAGCGAGATCGAGAGCTCGGCCCAGCAGATCAGCCAGATCATCGGCGTCATCGACGAGATCGCCTTCCAGACCAACCTGCTGGCGCTCAACGCCGGCGTGGAAGCGGCCCGGGCCGGTGATGCGGGCAAGGGCTTCGCGGTCGTGGCCTCCGAAGTGCGGGCTCTGGCCCAGCGCTCGGCGGAAGCGGCCAAGGAGATCAAGACTCTGATCTCGGCCTCCACCCAGCAGGTGGAGCGCGGCGTGGGCCTGGTGGGCGAGACCGGCAAGGTGCTGGAGCGCATCGTCACCCAGGTCACCCAGATCAACGGCGTCGTCACCGAGATCGCCAACTCGGCGGAGGAACAGTCCACCGGCCTCCAGCAGGTCAACACCGCCGTCAACCAGATGGACCAGGTGACCCAGCAGAACGCCGCCATGGTCGAAGAGGCCACCGCCGCCTCCCACGCCCTCACATCTGAGGCCGACACCCTGGCGCGCCTCATCTCAAAGTTCGAAGTCGGCGGCGCTCGAGCCCCGGCGGCGCAGGTCCCGGCCGCCCCGGTTCAGCCCCAACCGCAGCAACGTCCCGTCACCGCCCTGAAAACGGTCGGCCGGGGCGGCGCCGCGACCGCCTTCCAAACCCACGAAGAAAACTGGGACGAGTTCTGAGCCCCCCAATGACGAACACGTCCCATACCCCCGGCGCGACGAGCCTCCTCCTGGCGGACAGCCTGGACATGACTGCGGCAGCCCCCCTGAAAGCCCAGTTGCTCGCCGCCCGGGGGACCCCCTTGTCCCTCGACGCCGCTTCGGTCCGCCGCCTCGGCGGGCAGTGCCTGCAGGTCCTGCTGGCCGCCCGCACGACCTGGCAGGCCGACGGCGTCGAATGGCGGATCGCCCAGGCTTCCGAAGAATTCGCCGACGCCGCCCGGCTGATGGGCTGTCCGGACCTCGTGTCCGACGCCCTCACGCCCTCCGATTTCGCGCCCCTGTAGGACCCTTGATCCCATGAGCATGACCGTTCTGACCGTCGACGACTCCCGGACCATGCGCGAGATGCTGCGCCTGGCGCTGGCCGATGCGGGCTTCAAGGTCCTGCAGGCCGAGGACGGTGTGCATGGGCTGGAGGTGCTGACCCAGGGCGACCGGCCCGACGTCATCGTCACCGACATCAACATGCCGCGGATGGACGGCTTCGGCTTCATCGAGGAGGTCCGCTCGGACCCGCACTACCGCGGCGTGCCGATCCTGGTGCTGACCACCGAGAGCGACGCCGAGAAGAAGAACCGCGCCCGGATGGCCGGCGCCACCGGCTGGATCGTCAAGCCCTTCAACCCCGTGAAGCTGGTGGACGCGATCCGCCGCGTCGCGGCCTGAGCCCGAAGAGAGCCCGCGATGGACCCCTTAGCGGCGATCCGCGACACCTTCTTCCAGGAGTGCGAGGAACAGCTCGCCGAACTGGAGAGCGGCCTGCTGGCCATGGAGGCCGGCGACACCGATAGCGAGACGATCAACGCCGTCTTCCGTGCGGTGCACTCGATCAAGGGCGGTGCGGGCGCGTTCAGCCTGGACGCCCTGGTGCGCTTCGCCCACGTGTTCGAGACGGCGCTGGATGAGATGCGCTCCGGCCGGCTCGCGCCGTCGCAGGATGCGCTGAAGGTCATGCTGCGCGCCTCCGACGTGCTGGCCGATCACGTCCGCGCGGCGCGCGACGACGGCGCGGTCGATGAGGCGCATACCGCCGCCCTGGCGGAAGAGCTGAAGGCGCTGGGCCCCGACGGCGGCGCCGACGCCGACGAGGGCAGCGAAGACGACTGGGGCGACTTCGAGTTCAAGCCGATGTCGGTGGATGCGCCCGACGAGCCGGCGCCGATGGTCGGCGGCGGCTGGCGCGTGGCCTTCAAGCCGCGGGCCGACCTCTACGCCAAGGCCAACGAGACGGCGCTGCTGTTGCGCGAACTCGGCCGCCTCGGCGCCATCGAGGTCGAGTGCGATGCCTCCGCCCTGCCGAGCCTGGCCGACATCGACCCCGAGGCCGCCTACCTGGCCTGGACCGTCACCCTGACCAGCGACGCCGACGAGACCTCGGTGCGCGAGGTCTTCGAATTCGTCGACGGCGACTGCGAACTGGAAATCACCGGCCTTCAGACCGACGTTGGCGGCGGCGCCGGCCCGGACGCCGGCGACGCGCCCGAACAGGTCCCTGGCGGGGACCTCGATATCAGCGCCCTGCTGGCGCGGGCGCAGGCCGCGGCAGACTCCCGACCCTCGTCGCCGGCGGAAGCGATCCCCGAGCCCGTTCCGGCTGAGCCCGTCGCGGCGGCGCCCGCCATCGCGTCGGCCCCGGTGGCCACGGCGACCGCAGCCGAACCGGCTTCGCCGGATGGACAGGGCCAGCCGCGCAAGTCCGAGGCCGGTGCCACCATCCGCGTGGACCTGGAACGCGTCGACCGCCTGATCGACCTGGTCGGCGAGCTGGTGATCAACCAGGCCATGCTCAGCCAGCGGGTCATGGAAGCCGGGTTCGCCCGCGCCTCCGGCGTGGCCATGGGGCTGGACGAACTGGAGCAGCTTACCCGCGAGATCCAGGACAGCGTCATGGCGATCCGCGCCCAGCCGGTGAAGTCGGTGTTCCAGCGCATGCCGCGCCTGGTGCGCGAAGTGGGCGCCATGACCGGCAAGCCGGTGCGTCTGGTCACCGAAGGCGAGGGCACCGAGGTCGACAAGACCGTCATCGAGCGCCTGGCCGACCCGCTGACCCACATGATCCGCAACGCCATCGACCATGGGCTGGAAAGCCCGGAGAAGCGGGCCGCGGCGGGCAAGGCGGCGGAGGGTGTCGTGCGCCTGTCGGCCGCCCATCGCTCGGGCCGGATCGTCATCGAGGTCGCCGACGACGGCGGCGGCATCAACCGCGAGCGGGTGAAGTCCATCGCCGTCGAGCGCGGCCTGATCGCCGCCGACGCGCCGCTCAGCGACGAGGAGATCGACAACCTGATCTTCATGCCGGGCTTCTCGACGGCGAGCGAGGTCTCCGACATCTCCGGCCGCGGCGTGGGCATGGATGTGGTCAAGCGTTCCATTCAGGCGCTGGGCGGGCGGATCGCCATCAGCTCGCGTCCCGGCAAGGGCTCGACCTTCACCATGAGCCTGCCGCTGACGCTGGCGGTGCTCGACGGCATGGTCGTCTCCGTGGCCGGCCAGACCCTGGTCGCGCCGATCACCGCCATCGTCGAGAGCCTGCAGCCCAAGGCCAGCGACGTTCACAGCCTGGGCGGCCATTCCCGGGTGATCATGATCCGGGACACCTACATCCCACTGATCGACGTCGGCATGGCGCTGAACTACCGCGCGACGCCGATGGACGCGACCCAGGGCGTGGCCCTGCTGATCGAAGGCGAGGGCGGCGCGCGCGCGGCCCTGCTGGTGGACGCGATCCAGGGGCAGCGCCAGGTGGTCATCAAGAGCCTGGAGGCCAACTACCGCCAGGTGCCGGGCGTCGCCGCGGCGACCATCCTGGGCGATGGCCGCGTGGCTCTCATCCTCGACATCGACACCATCGTCGCGGTCTCCCGCGGCGCCGACTCCGTGCGCGCTGAAAAGCGCCTGGCCGCAGCAGGGTGACCCCATGACCCAGATCAATCCCAACAACGCCGCTGGCGCGCTGCGTGAGCTGATCTCCTTCCGGATCGGCGCCCAGGAGTTCTGCGTCGACATCATGGCCGTGCGCGAGATCCGCGGCTGGACGGCGGCCACCGCGCTTCCGCAATCCCCGTCGTTCGTCCGCGGCGTGATCAACCTGCGCGGCGCGGTGCTGCCGATCGTCGACCTGGCCGCGCGCCTGGGTTTCGAGGGGTCTGAGACCACCGAGCGCTCGGTGATCATCGTGGCCCAGATCGGCGAGCAGGTCGTGGGCCTGCTGGTCGACGCGGTGAGCGACATCCTGACCGTCACCGACGACGTCATCCAGCCGACCCCGGACGTGGCGTCCGACACGGCCAAGACCTTCGTCCGTGGCCTGCTGGCCATCGACGGGCGGATGATCAGCCTGATCGGCCTGGAGCGCGTGCTGCCCGACCTCGACCTCGAGGCCGCATGACCGCGCAACCCGCCCAGACGGTCCGGTCCGGCATGACGCGCGGCGCGGCCATGGTGGAGGGCGAGTTCCTCTTCACCGAGAGCGACTTCCGCAAGATCGCCGCCATGGTGCATGGCGACGCCGGCATCGCCTTGCCCGAGACCAAGGCCACCCTGGTCTATTCGCGGCTGGCCAAGCGCCTGCGCGCCCTGGGCATCGCCAGTTTCAACGACTACTGCGCCCTGGTCGCCGGCCACGACGGCGTGGACGAACGGCAGAAGATGCTGGCGGCGCTGACCACCAACGTCACCCGCTTCTTCCGCGAGCCGCACCACTTCGAGCACCTGCGCGACCAGCTGCTGCCGAAGCTGCTGGCCGGGGCGCGGGCGGGCGGTCGCGTGCGGATCTGGTCGGCCGCCTGTTCCAGCGGGCAGGAACCCTATTCCATCGCCATGACAGTGCTGGCCGCCGCGCCGGACATCGCCAGTCTCGATCTCAAGATCCTGGCCACGGACATCGACCCCAACGTCGTGCGCGAGGCGCGCGAGGCGGTCTACAGCAACTCGCTGCTGGCGGGCATGCCGGAGGAACACCGGCGCCGCTACGTCCTGCCGGTCGCAGGCCGCGCGGGCTATTCGCGGATCGCCGACGAGGCGCGCGCGCTGATCACCTTCAACGAACTCAACCTGATCGGCGACTGGCCGATGAAGGGCCGGTTCGACGCCATCTTCTGCCGCAACGTCGCGATCTACTTCGACGACGACACCCAGGCGCGCCTCTGGAACCGCTTCGCCGGCCTGATGCCGCTCGAAGGCCGCCTCTACATCGGCCACTCCGAGCGCGTGGCCGGCCCGGCCGCCCAGCACCTGACGCCGGACGGCATCACCGCCTACCGGCTAACCTCCATGCCGCGGGAGGCCGCGCGATGATCCGTGTCCTGATCGTCGACGATTCCGCCACCATGCGCCGGCTGATCGCCGCGAGCCTCGCGGCCCACCCGGACTTCGAGGTCGTGGGCGAGGCGGCCGATCCCCTGCAGGCCCGCGAGGCCATCAAGGCGCTCAACCCCGACGTCATCACCCTCGACGTCGAGATGCCGAACATGAACGGCCTCGACTTCCTGGAACGGCTGATGCGGCTGCGGCCCATGCCGGTGGTGATGGTCTCGACGCTGACCACCCGCGGCGCCGAGGTGACCCTGGCGGCCCTGGAGCTTGGCGCCGTCGACTGCATCGCCAAGCCCACCGCGGCCACGCCGCGCGCCTTCGACGTCCTGCCCGACAAGCTGCGCGCCGCGGCCCAGGCGAAAGTGCGCCCGATGCGCAACCCAGCCTCCGCCGCGGCGGAGGCTGCCGGCAGCTTCGACCCGGGCGACCGGGTCGTGGCCATCGGCTCGTCGACCGGCGGGGTCGAAGCCCTGCTGGCGATCATCGAGCGCCTGCCCGCCAACTGCCCGCCGACGGTGATCACCCAGCACATGCCGGCCACCTTCACCAAGAGTTTCGCCGAGCGCCTGAACCGCGCCTGCGCCGCCGAGGTGCGGGAAGCGAGCGACGGCGACCTGCTGGCGCCGGGCAAGGTGTTCCTGGCTCCGGGCGGCGAAAACCACCTGGAGATCGACGGGGTCAACCACTTGCGCTGCCGCGTGGCGCCGGGCCCGCCGGTCAATGGCCACTGCCCGTCGGTGGATCGCCTCTTCGAATCCGTGGCGCGCACCGCCAAGGCCCGCGCCGTCGGCGTGATCCTGACCGGCATGGGCCGGGACGGGGCCAAGGGGTTGCTGGCCATCCGCGAGGCCGGCGGCCGCACCCTCGGCCAGAACGAATCCACCTGCGTGGTCTACGGCATGCCCAAGGCCGCCTTCGAACTCGGCGCCGTCGAACGCCAGCTTCCGCTGGAAAAGATCGCCGGCGCCATCCTGCAACACTCGATCCGTGAAGGGGTCTCCTGATGCCCGCCGCCGCCACCATGTCCTGTCTCGTCGTCGACGATCAGCAGACCATCCGCTCGCTCGTGCGCAGCGGCCTGCAGGAGCTCGGCTTCAAGGCGATCCATGAAGCCAGCGACGGCGAGGACGGTCTGCGCCACATGCTGAGCCGGCCGATCAACCTGGTGATCAGCGACTTCAACATGCCCAAGCTGGACGGCCTGGGCCTGCTGCGCGCCGTGCGCTCGCACCCGCCGATCCAGAAGACCGCCTTCATCATGCTCACCGGCCGCGCCGACAAGGAGCTGGTGCAGCGCGCCGTGCAGTTCGGGGTCAACAACTACCTGGTGAAGCCGTTCACCGTGGCCACCCTGCGGGAAAAGATCGAAGCGGTCTTCGGGACCCTGCACTGATGAGCTTCACCCTCGCCCAGGAGCCGGAGCGGGCCGCCTCGCGCGAGGGTGAGCCTGCGCGCAAGGTCCATGTGATCCAGGGCCAGTATCACGTGTCGAGCGACGCGGACCTGGTGCTCACCACGATCCTCGGGTCCTGCGTCGCCGCGTGCGTGCGTGATCCGGTGGCCGGCGTGGGCGGCATGAACCACTTCCTGCTGCCGGGCGAGGAGGGCGGCGAAGGGCTGCGCTACGGCGTCCAGTCCATGGAGCTGCTGGTCAACGCCCTGCTGCGGCGCGGCGCGCGGCGTGACCGGCTGGAGGTCAAGCTGTTCGGCGGCGCGCGGCTGATCGACGGCCTGACCGACGTGGGCTCGCAGAACGCCGCCTTCGGAGAACGCTTCGTGCGTGACGAAGGCCTGACCTATGTGGGTGGCTCGCTGCGCGGCCAGCGCGCGCGGCGCATCCAGTACTGGCCGGTCAGCGGCCGCGCCCGCCAGGTGCTCCTGGAGGCGTCCAGCCAGCAGGTCTTCGCCACAGAGCGGCCCGCCCGGGTCGCCCCGGCGCCGGAACAGGCCGGCGGCGACATGGAGCTGTTCTGATGGCCGCCGCGACCGCGCCTGCGCCTCACCTGCACGACGGCCCGACGCTGCGGCCGCTGGCCGAGCCGCTGCACCTGGCGGCCGTCGAGCTCACCGAGTTGGCCGCGCTCAGCGACCGGCTGCAGCACGCCATCGCCCGGATGGCGGCCCACGGAGCGCTGGACGAGCAATTCCTGACCGAGGCTCAGGCCGCCGATCTCCTGAGCCAGCGGCTGACCGGCCTGTCGGCCTTCCTGCGCGCGATCGCCGGCGCGGCGCCCAGCGGCGTCACCACCGACGTCCACGCCGCGGTCATGGACCTGACCCTGGCCGAGCAGGCGCGACGGCTGGGCGGTTTGCCGCCGGCCGAAACCTCCGCCGAGGAGCCGCCGGACAGCGGCGACCTCTTCCTGTTCGAGACCTGAGATGGGCGGCCTGCCGTTGCGCCAGCACGAACGCGTCAACCTCTCGACCGCCGAGGTGCTGATCGCCGGCGGCGATCCCGACGGCCTGGAGGTCATGGTGCAGATGTTCGCCGGTTTCGGCGTGCACACGCCGCGCCGCTGCGGCTCCGGCGCCGAGGCCATGACCGTGGTGGGCGAGCGCGAGCTGAACCTCTTGGTGGTGGACAGCGACCTGGGCGACACCGACGGCTACGAGTTCATCAAGTGGCTGCGGCGCTGCGGCTCGCCCAACGCCTGGGCGCCGACCTTGCTGATCACCGGCCACACCACGCCGTCCCAGATCTTCCGGGGTCGCGACGCGGGCGCCAGCTTCGTGGTGCGCAAGCCCGTGCCGCCGCTGGTGATGATGCAGCGCATCGTCTGGCTGCTCAGCGATCCGCGGGCCTTCGTGACCTCGCCCGGCTATTGCGGGCCGGACCGGCGCGTCCGCTCGCTCGGCCCGCCGGTCGGCATGAAGGGCCGGCGCCATGACGACCTGTCCGTGGAGGTCGGCGCGGCCACCACACCCAATCTCGAGCAGGACGAAATCGACGCCCTGTTCCAACCGAAAGCCATCGCCCGATGACCAATCCGAACACAGCCCGCGTCTTCCAGGTCGAGAACAAGCTGGCGCGCCTGGCCCGTTCGCCGGGCGGCAAGACGATCGACGACGCGGTGCGAGGCGCGGAACAGCGGATCGAATCCGTGCGCGAGCGTTGCGTGGCCGCCGTGGCGGCGAAGGCCGAACAGCTGGCGCTGCTGGCGGGCGGCGATCGCACGACGGAGGTCCCGGAACTGCTGGACCGGCTCTACAATCTGTCCAACGCCATCTTCGGCGTGGCCGGTGTCTACGAGATGGAGGCCTTGGCGGAGGCGGCCTGCAGCCTGTGCGACCTGCTGCACGGCTTCCAGAGCGGGGAGAAGGTCAACTGGTCAGCGGTGGACGTCCACGTCGACGGCATTCGCCTGTTGGCCGCGGGCCATTCGGAGGGCGCCGCGACGATCCTGGCGGGACTGGCCCAGGTGCGGGCCCGTTTCACTCCGGCCGACCTCTAGGATCTGCAGGCGCGATCCGACGCCCGGAGCTCAGGCGGCGTTGCGTTCAGGCAGGTCGGCCGCGGCGGCGGCGGTGATCAGGGCCTGGCGCAGGGCGCGCGACATGCGCGCTTCGATCGGCGCCCGGATCAACCGGTCGCGGGCGTCCTCGACGATCCCACGGGCGGCCGGCGTGGCGCGGTCGGCCTCGTCTTCCAGGGCCATCTCGGCGGCCGTCTGCACCGCATCCGAAAAGGCGGCGATGGCTTGAAGGGTCGCGCGGCTAAGCGCCAGAGCGGCTTGGATTTCGGCGCTCAGGTCGGCCTGCGCGCTGCAGTGGCCGCAGTGGTCCATCGCCTGGTTCTTATCCACGAGCATCCTCTTTCGACCCTTATTGGAAGGGCATAAATCGGCTTAGAGGTCGGTGGTAAATGGAACTTAAAAATGTGCATATGCACCTATTTGCATAACAGACTATCTGATGAGCTTTATTGTTTGACTGCGAATACAGAATAGATACTGGCATTCGACGAGCCAATATACGACGTAAATATTGAAGCTGCGCCGGTCGGGCAAATGACCGCCGCAGGAGGGGAATTCCCGAATCTAGTGATGATTCCCATTTATTCCCACTTTTAACGATCAATTATTTCGCGTCGCCGACCTTTCCCTTGGATCCGTCGGGAGGGTCACGATGCGTCACTTTGTCCAGTCTGCGGAAATGGCCGCCGACCCGCGCGCGGGCGGGCCGGAGCGATGATCACCATCGTGCCGGGGCTGGCGGCGATCGAAGCGTCACCGACGATCGATCCCTACGAGCGGGTGCTGGGCTGGCGCGTGCGAAATTTCTGGGCGCGCAGCGGTCAGGCGAGCCTGGTCGCTGGCCTCTCGTGGCTGAGCTCCGACCACCGCTGGGTGGCGCCTTGGCTGGCGGCGACCATTCTCATCAACGCCGTCGAGAGCGGGCTGAGCGCGCGATTGCTGGCGCGGGGACGGACCAGGGCCGGCGTCGTCTGGGTCTCGATCCTCCAGGCCCTGTCGGCGACGAGTTTCGCGGGCGTCGGCCTCTTGCTGGCGCAGCCGCCGACGCCGGTGCGCCTGGCGGAGGCGGTGCTGGTGCTCTGCGCCGCCTGCCTGAACAACGCCATGATGTGCTACGGCTCGCGCCGCGCCACGGCGCTGCTGGTCGCGCCCAGCGCCGCCACCCTGATGGCCGGCCCGATCTTCGCCAGGCTGCTGGGCTATCCCGTGCCGATCGGCGACGCGACGATGATGATGGTGGCGGGCGTGATCTTCACGGTCTTCATCGTGCGCATGGCCGGCGCCTTCTACGCCCGCAGCCAGGCGCTGAAGGCGGCGCTGGACGGCCTGGCGCGGCACAGCGAATTGGCCAGCGCCGCCACCCAGGAAGCCATGGAAGGCCGGCGGCGCTGGCGGATGATCTTCGAGCACAGCCCGGTCGCGCGGGTCTGCTTCAACGCCCAGGGGCTTTTCGAGGCGCTGGACGCCCGCGGCGAGCTGGCCGGGGCGCGGCTGGGCGAGCGGGCGCGCGAGCGGCTGGGCTCGGTGGCCGCCGTCTTCGCGAACATTCGGCTGCTGGAGGCCAGTCGCGCGGCCGAGGCCCTCTGCGGCGACCTGGCCGGACCCCACTTCACCGAGGCCTCCTTCGACGCCTTCTGCCAGGCCCTGAACGACATCCGTCCGGACGGCGAGCTGCCGCCGTTTCCAGCCGAGCTGATCCGGGCGGACGGCGAGCGGCTGGAGGTGGAAGTCCATTTCCGCATCGCGCCGGACCAGGAGGCGCCTTGGAGCCTGTGCCTCGGGACCTATGTGGATGTGACCGACGCGCGTCGCGCGGCCCGCGAACAGGCCGCGGCCCGGGAGGCGGCCGACGCCGCCAACCGCGCCAAGAGCGACTTCCTGGCGGTGATGAGCCACGAGATCCGCACACCGCTGAACGGCGTCCTCGGCATGGCCCAGGCCATGGCGGCGGACCGGCTCTCGCAGGCCCAGCGCAAGCGACTGCAGGTGATCGGGGAGAGCGGAGCGGCGCTGCTCGCCATCGTCGACGACCTCCTGGACCTGGCCAAGATCGAGGCCGGCGGCCTGACCATCCTCACCGAAGACTGCGACCTGTCCGAGCTGGTGGAGGGCGTCCACGCGGCCTATGCGGCCGAAGCCCAGGCCAAGGGCCTGAACTTCCGGCTCGATCTTGATCCTGGCGTCACCGGCCGCTACGGCGCCGACGCGGGCCGGGTGCGCCAGATCCTGGGCGCTCTGGTCTCCAACGCCATCAAGTTCACCCATTCCGGCGAGGTGCTGGTCCGGCTGTCGCGAACTGCCCAGGGCGTGCGGCTCGAGGTGCGCGACACCGGCATCGGCATTCCCGAGGATCGCGTGGCCGGACTGTTCGAGGTCTTCGCCCAGGCCGACTCGTCCAAGACCCGCCGCTACGGCGGCGCCGGCCTTGGGCTGACCTTGTGCCGCCACCTGGCGCGCGCCATGGGCGGCGAGGTCTCGGTGTGCAGCACCCCGGGGCGCGGTTCGACCTTCAGCGTCGAGCTGCCGCTGGTTCCCAGCCGCCCGGCCCTGCCGGCTGCGCCGCCGCCGGCCGCGGAGGTCGACGGGCCGCTGCGCGTTCTGGCCGCCGAGGACAATCCGGTGAACCAGACCGTATTGAAGGCCCTGCTGGCGCAGATCGGCGTCGAGCCCACCGTGGTGGAGAACGGCCTTGAGGCGCTGGAAGCCTGGGAGACCGGGCAATGGGACGTGATCCTGATGGACATCCAGATGCCGCGGATGGATGGCCTGAGCGCCGCGCGGGCCATCCGCGCCCGGGAAGCCGAACTCGGCCATCCGCCGACGCCGATCATCGCGGTGACCGCCAACGCCATGACCCATCAGATCGACGCCTATCGCGCCGCGGGGATGTGCGCGGTGGTGTCCAAGCCGATCAATGTGGAGGCCCTGTTCAGCGCCCTGCTGGGCGCCGTGGCCGGGCCACAGGTTCAGCCGGCCGAGGCCGACGCCGCCTGAACCGGCTCGGCGCGCGGCAGGAACAGGCGGGCCTCGCAGCCCCGACCGCGCTCGGAAACGATCTCCAGCCGTCCGCCCGACTGGCGGGCGAAGCCGCTGACCATGCTCAGGCCCAGGCCCGAGCCTTCGCCTTCGGGCTTGGTGGTGAAGAAGGGCTCCGTGGCGCGCGCCAGGGTCGCGGCGGTCATGCCCTCGCCGGTGTCGCGCACCCGGATGAGCGCCGCGTCGACGCCGTTCCCGGTGGTCGCGCGCTCCGCCGCCAGGGTCAGGGTCCCGCCATCCGGCATGGCGTCGCGGGCGTTCACCGCCAGATTGAGGATCGCCGAGGTGAGCTGGGTGCGGTCGGCTAGGCAGCGCAGCGGCGTCTCGGGCAGCAGCACCCGCACACGGATCGCCTGGCCCAGGATCCGCTGCAGCATCAGCGCCATCTCGCTCAAGAAGGCGCTGCAATCGATGGATTGAGGCGTGGACGGCTGGCTGCGGGCGACGGACATCAGGCGGCTCACCAACTCGGCGCCGCGCTCGGCGGCGTCGAGCGCCATGCGGGCCACGGGCCCCAGGTCCCGATCGGCCTCCAGCGCCTGGCTCAGCGCCTCGGTCGAGCCGATCACCACGGCCAGCAGATTGTTGAAGTCGTGGGCGATGCCGCCCGTCAGCCGGCCCATCGCTTCCAGCTTCTGCGCCTGGCGCAGCCTCGCCGCGCGCTCCTCGGCGGAGGGCGCGACGCGGCTATCGAGGTCTTTAGGGCCGGGCGGTTCGGGTGGGATCATTTTGTCGCACCGGCCAAGCCGCGCTTGATCTTTGGGGACGCGACGCCGCTCATGGTTCGGCGAACTTCGGCGGGGGCCGGATGCCAGACCTCGGACGCAGCGCTGTTCTGACCGGCTTCGTGGACACCGCGCGCGGCCTGGGGCTGGATCCTCTGCGCCTGGCGGCGGAAGCTGGCCTCCCGCGCGAGGCGTTGGCCGACCCGGAAGTGCGGGTGGACTCGAGGGCCATGGCGCAACTCCTCGAACTGGCCGCGGAGCGGTCCGGCGTCGAGGACTTCGGCCTGCGGATGGCCGTCAACCGCCGCATGTCGACCATGGGCGTCATCGGCCTGGCGCTGCGCAACCAGCCCACCGCGCGCAAGGCGATGGAGATGCTGGTCCGGTACGCCTGGCTGCAGAACGAGTTGCTGCGTGTGCGGCTCGAAGACCAGGGCGACGACACCCTGCTTTCCATCGGCATGGCCGGCTGGACCGACCGCCAGGGCGTCGAGCTGATCGTGGGCATTGGCTTCAAGCTGCTGCAGGACCTGCGCGGCTCCGGGTGGCGTCCGCGTGAGATACGCTTCCTGCACGGCCCGCCGCGCAGCCTGGAGGGCCATCGCCGCTTCTTCGGCATGACGCCGCTGTTCAACCAGGAGGCCGTCGGCCTGTTGCTGGACCGCAGCGACATGGACAAGCCCAGCGTGGTCGGCGATCCGACCATGGCCGCGCCGCTCAACGGCTATCTCGAGCATCTGGCGGCGGGCCGATCGGCCACCCTGCGCGGACAGGTCGTGGACCTGATCTTGTCGATGCTGCCCAACGGCGGCTGCACCGCCGACCGGGTGGCCCATCGACTGGGCATGGACCGCCGCACCCTGCATCGCCGGCTGACGATCGAGGGGACCTCGTTCAGCGAAATCCTGGAGGGCGCGCGCAGCGAGCTCGCCGCGACCCTGCTCGCCAACAGCGACCGGCCGATGCAGAACGTCGCCGAGACCCTCGGCTTCGGCAGCCTGTCGGCCTTCGGGCACTGGTTCCGCCGCAACTTCGACTGCAGCGCCAGCCGCTACCGCGCCGTTGGAGGGCGTGGCGTCCGGGGCCGCGTCGTCGAGGCCACGCCGATCGGGATCATCTGACCGGTGAGCCAAGGGCCGCGAAGCCGTCACGCCGCCGCGGACGGCTGCAGGATTTCGTCGGGGTCGCGCATCACATAGCCGCCGCCCCAGACCGTCTCGATATGTTGGCGATCGGTGGCCGTGGCCAGCTTCTGGCGCAGCTTGCAGATGAAGACATCGATGATCTTGCCGCCCGGCTCGTCCATGCCGCCGTAGAGGGCGGTGAGGAAGACGTCCTTGTGCAGGGTCTTGCCGCGGCGCAGCGCCAGCAACTCCAGCGTCTGGTACTCCTTGCCGGTCAGGTGGATGCGATTGCCGTTCACGTGCACGATGCGCGCGTCGAGGTTCAGGCTGACGTCGCCGATGGCGATGATCGAGTCGGCATGGCCGGACGAGCGGCGGATCACGGCCCGGAGGCGCGCGGTCAACTCGTCCTTGTGGAAGGGCTTCACCACATAGTCGTCGGCCCCGCCCGAGAAGGCGCGGACCTTCACCGCCACGTCGGTCGAGCCGGTCAGCATGACGACCGGCGTCTTGCCGCCGGCCCGGCGCAGGGCGCGCAGCACGTCCATGCCGCTCATGTCCTGCAGGTTCACGTCGAGCAGGATGACGTCGTAGTCATAGGCCTGGGCGAGCTCGAGGCCTTCCTCGCCCTCGGACGCGATCTCGACATTGAACTTCTCGGCGCTGAGCAGCAGCTGGACGCTGCGGGCGGTCGAACGGTCATCTTCGATCAGCAGGACACGCATCTTGGGGCTCCGGGTCTGGAAGGCTTTCGGGGTGCATCGAGGATCGGCGGCCAGACGGGCCGCCGGAATTCAAGGCGGAAGCAAAGGTCCTATCGGTGGCTGGAATGGGCGGACGCCGCGAAGCGATCGCGCCGGGGCGTCGTCTCGTTGGCGGGGATCGGCGCACTGGGTCGGTCCAGCACCACCCGCGCGGCGGTGATCAGCGAGGACATGCGGAAGGGTTTGGCCAGCACCTCGTCGGCGCCCAGCTCTTGGGCCCAGGCCAGGAAGTTGCGGCTCTTGCCGTAGTGACCGCCGCCCGAGATCGCGATGACCCGGGTGTGCGGCGCGGCGCGGCGCGCCTCGATGATGGCGGCGATGCCTTCCATTTCCGGCATCACGATGTCGGTGACCATCAGGTCCGGCTGCAGGGTGTTGAGCAGGTCGACGCCCACGCGGCCGTTCCTGGCGCAGTAGGTCTCGTACCCCTCGCGCACGAAGGCGGCGGTGAGCAGGTTGAGCAGGTCGGGATCGTCCTCGACCAACAGCACCTTGCGGGTTGGGGCGACGGCGGCGGCCTGGAGGGTCAAGGCCCGCGTCGGGGCCTGCTCGTCGGTGTCCGCGGGGACGGAGGCGGCGCTGTTGGCGGTTTGGGCGCGCAAATCGCGGGCCAGGCCGATGGCGCGTTCGGCGGCCAACACGCCGACGCGGGCGAGTTCGGCGGACTGGCCCTGTCCCGCCAAGCCGGCCGACAAGGACTCGCAGACGCCCATGACGACCGCCAGCAGGTCGACAAGATCGCGCGAGGGGTCTGCGCTGACAGCGTTGTCAGCGAACGAGGTATCGACCGCAATCCGGTCGTGCGGAACTTCGGGGCGCATTACGGGCGTCCGTCTCAGGATGGCTTTTTGAGCGGATCACCCTGTGAAAGAGCTGGCGGGGGGACGCCTGGCGCTCGATCCCGTGGGGGGTGATTCGGCGCGCTTCCCCTAGATGGTTAACGACGGCAACGCTTGTTTATCCGGGACAGAAATTTGTTTATTGGGGACAAAGCGTGCGTTTGCACGGAAATCGGTGACGTCGCCGCTTCCCGGAGTTGAACGGGCTCAGTCCAGGAGCTTGCGGACCGCGGTCTCCAGCGTCTCCTGGGCGCGCTTGTGAGACAAGCCCTGTTCGCGGCGCAGGCGTGACCAGGCTTCGAAGCTCAGCAGCAGGTCCAGCGCCTCGACCTTGAGCTGATCGCGGGCCACCTCGGGCGGCAGCTGCTGCTTCAGGATCTCGCGCAGCGCCTTCACCAGCCGCTCGTGGTCGACATCCATGTATTTCGAACGGCGGCGCAGCAGGCTGGAGGCGCGCAGGAAGGGGCCCACCTTCTCGAAGGCCCAGGCGCGCCGCTCCACCAGTTCGACCACCCGGTCTTTCCACGCCTGTGATTTGAACGGCGTGCTGGCGACCGATTCCAGCTCGCCCATGATCACCACGGACATTTCGCGGAACAGGCTGTCCATGTCCTGGAAGTGGCGGAACACGGTGCGCAGGCCGACGTCGGCGCGCTGGGCCACCTGCTCGGCGCTGGGAGCCATGTCGCCGGCGTGGATGATGTCCAGCATGGCGGTGACGATGCGCGCGCGATTGTCCTGGCCGCGGCGGCGGCGGCCGTCGGCGGCGGCGGTCGATGGTGGGGCGGAGACGGGACTCATACCTGGATTCAAGCGAATAGCCCCGAAAGGCGGCCGGGCGCCAGCACCGCATGCGCGTGCGCCGGCGCCGCGGCGGCCCGGCCGCGACCGCCGATGGGTTGACGGCGCCATATAGTGACACTCATATTGTCACTATATTCCGGCTCGCCGGCCGGGACAATCGGAGGGGTGGAATGCAGGTGTTGCGGACGCCGGACGCGCGGTTCGAGGGACTGGAGGGATGGCCGTATGCGCCGCGCTACGCGACGGTGACGGACGCGGACGGTACGCCGCTGCGCCTGCACTATGTGGACGAGGGGCCGGCCGACGGCGCGCCGGTGCTCCTGATGCACGGCGAACCGTCCTGGGGCTACCTCTACCGCCGGATCATCGCGGGCCTCGTCGCGCGCGGCCGTCGGGTGATCGTTCCGGACCTGATCGGCTTCGGCCGCTCCGACAAGCCGGCCGCCCGCAGCGACTACACCTACGAGCGCCACGTGGCCTGGATGAACCAATGGCTGCAGCAGATGGAGCTGAACGACGTCACCCTCTTCTGCCAGGACTGGGGTGGGCTGATCGGCCTGCGGCTCGTCGCCGCCTTCCCCGAGATGTTCGCCGGCGTGGTCGCCGGAAATACCGGTCTTCCGGTCGGTGGCGGCATGACCGACGGCTTCAAGGCCTGGCGCGACTTCTCGCAGTCCGTGCCGCAGTTCCCGGTGGGCTTCATCGTCAACGGCGGGACCGGACGCGATCTGTCCCCGGCCGAGGTCGCCGCCTACGACGCGCCGTTCCCGGACGAGAGCTACAAGGAGGGCGCGCGCCAGTTCCCGCTCCTGGTGCCGGTGGATCCAGACCAGGCTTCGGTGACCGAGAACAAGGCGGCCTGGGAGGTCTTGGCGCGTTTCGACAGGCCTTTCGTCACCGCCTTCTCAGACGGCGACGCGGTGACCCGCGGCGGCGAGAAGGTTTTCCAGGAGCGGGTGCCCGGCGCGGCGGGCCAGCCGCACGTGATCCTGCACGGCGGCCACTTCCTGCAGGAGGACAGCCCCGACGAGATCGTCCACGTCCTCGACGCCATGATCACCCGTCGTCTCAAAGGATTTGCCTGATGAAGGTGGAGAACCAGGTCCTGCCGACGCCGGAGCGGGCGATGCAGTTCTTCGGCGGCGCAGAGGACGGGCCGTTCGTGATGGTCAACCTGCTGAAATTCCACGACCGCGCGCGGTACGAGGACGGCGACAGGGGCCTCACCGGCGAACAGGCCTACATGCTGTACGGCGAGGGCGTGCGGAAGCTTGTAGAGGGGCTGGGCGGCAAGGTCCGCTACCAGGGCCGGGTCACCGACCTGATGCTGGGCGAGGTGGAAGAGCTGTGGGACGTGGTGGCGCTGGCCGAATACCCGTCGTTGGAGGCGTTCCGGAACATGGCCATGTCGCCCGAGATGCACGCCATCGAGCACCATCGGAAGGCCGGCCTGAAGGGGCAGCTCAACATCAAGACGAAGCCGGGCGTCGGCTTCTAGCGCGCGGGCGCCCTAACGGCCAGTCCAGCCGGTCTCGATGATCTTGGACGGGTACTTTGAGGTCTGGTCGCTGGCCTCCCGCTGCTTCTTGTCGGCGTCCGCGATCGCCTGGGTCTGGTTGCGATGGCATTCCGAGAGGATGGCCTTGCCGTACTTGGCCTGGACGAAGGCGTTGAAGGCCTTCTGGGAGTCGGCGCTCTTCGTGCTTTCGGGCACGGGGAAGACCGCGCTCCAGTAGAGCGCGGCGCGGCCGCCGCCGAAGCACAGCATGTAATGGGTCTGGGCCAGGGCCGGCGTGGCCGCCAGGACGGCGAGCGCTAGGACGAGGGCGGGGACGGCTTTCATCGCGATCTCCGTGGCAGGTTTCCGGCGGCGACGCTTCCCGCCACAGCGATAGCGCCAAGCTCGCGGCGCGCCCACGCACGATCCGTTGAGATCAGGCCCGCGCCCTTGGCCTCAGCGAGAGCGCCAGGAACACCAACGCCAGGACCACGGTGACCGGGCTGCCGAAGTGCTCCGGCGGATGGTGACCGTCCGCGGGTGGGGCGATCACCCAGGCCTGCAGACTCATTAGCCCGCGCTCGACGATCACCGCGGCCAGGAACAGCGGCGTGAGCGGCTGGTAGCGCAGCACCACAGCCAGCATGCAGACGCCGAGCGCCAGCTGTGTCGCGCCCTCCCAGCGGAAGGTCCCGATCACCAGGTCGCGCTTGTCGCCCATGTTAAGCCCGGCGATCACGCCGGCCCCGCCGTCCGGCAGGAAGCTATGGATCAGGCCCGGACCGATGGTGAGCAGGGTCACAAGGCCCAGGAACCAGACGGCGCTGCGGGCGCCTGTGTAATCCCCGTTGGTGGAGGGCGGCAGGAAGTTGCTCATTGGATCCCCCGATCTTCCAGAGCTAGTTGTCCCAGAGAATGTACTCCTCGCCCTTCTTCTGCGGCACGCCGCTTGGATGGTCGATGAAGACTGGTCCTTGCAGCAACGAGGGCCAAAGCGGCTTCACGCTCTGGGCGTCCTGCTGGGCGATCAGGGTCAGCATGGCCTTGGCGCGCGCTGGCTCGGCGGCGGACAGCTCGTGCTTCTCGCTGGGGTCGGCCGCCAGGTTGTAGAGCCAGACCTTGTGCTGGGCCTCGCTGGACTGGAGCTTCCAGTCGCCGTCGAGCACCACCTTGTACTGGCCCGAGCGCCAGAACAGGGTCTGGTGCGGCCGCCCCGTCTGCTTGCCCTGGATGAAGGGCATCAGGTCGACGCCGTCGATCTTGCGGTCCTTGGGCAGCGGCGCGCCGGCCGCGCCGGCGGCGGTGGCGAAGATGTCCACGTGGCCGACGGGATAGGGATAGTGCGCGCCCGGTGCGATATGGCCCGGCCAGCGCATGAAGAACGGCGCGTGGATGCCGCCCTCGAAGAAGGTCGATTTCCAGCCGCGATAGGGCGCGTTGATTTCCGGCAGGCCGATGTAGCCGGCGCCGCCGTTGTCGCTGGTGAAGATCACCAGGGTGTTGTCGTCCAGGCCGTCGTCATGCAGCTGCTTCAGCACCCGGCCGACGTTGCGGTCCAGGTTGCGCACCATGGCGCCATAGACCCGCAGGCGGTGGTCCTTGATCTGCGGCAGGGCGTCATAGTCCGCCTTCGTCGCCTGCAGCGGCGTGTGGATGGCGTTCGGCGCGAAGTACATGAAGAACGGCCGGTTGCGGTTGGCGTGGATCGCCTTCACCGCCTCGTCGGTCAGGTAGTCGGTCATGTAGCCCTTGGGGGCGAACATCGGGCTGCCGTTGAACTGCACCTGATAGGGCAGGTTGGGCCACAGGAAGCGGTCGATGGGGTCCCAGGGCTGCTTGGAGTTCTCCACGCCCTTGTCCTTCTCCGGCAGGTACATCGAGGCGCCGGCGATGAAGCCCAAGCTCTCGTCGAAGCCCATGTCCTCCGGCCGTGAGCCCTTCAGTCCGCCCAGGTGCCACTTGCCGAAATGCAGGGTGTGATAGCCCTGGCCGCGCAGCAGCTTGGCGATGGTGATCTCGCTCGAAGGGACGGACAGCACGTCCACCGCCTCGGCCTTGGCGGCGGTCGAACCGGGCGGCATCTGGGCCAGGCGGTCCTTGAAGAACTTCGGCTTCACGATGTCGCCGGGCTGGGACTCGGTGCCGACCATCTTCTCGAAGCCCACCGGCGCCGGCGTGAACTCGAAGCCGAAGCGGGTGGGATAGCGGCCGGTCATGATCGCCGCGCGTGAAGGCGCGCAGGTGGCGTTGCCGCAATAGCCGGCCAGGAAGTCGACGCCCTGGCGGCCGATGGAATCGATGTTGGGCGTCGGCACGGCGCCGCGCGCCACGCCGCCGCCCCGGAAGGTGATGTCGTTGAAGCCCATGTCGTCGGCCAGGATGAAGACGACGTTCGGCGGCCGCGGGCCGGCCGGCGGAACGGGCGGCCCCTCGGCCCAGGTCACCGGATGGTTCGGCCCGACGTGCGGCAGCTTGGAATGGGCGATCATCGCGAAGATGGTTTCGCGGTTCAGGTAGGCGAAGCCGAGGGCGGCGCAGATCGCCAGCGGGACGGCCAGCAGCCAGGACCACAGCTTCATGACGGCTCCCCCGACCTTACTCAGATGGCACCCTATATAGTGACACTTAGAATGTCGATAGTTGCGGGCGTAGGCGCCGGGAGCGGGCGCCGCTAGCATCGTGGCGATGACTGATGCTCCCGCCGAAGTGCTGATCCGTTGCGACGACCTCGCGCCCACCCTGCGCTTCTTCACCGAGGACCTCGGCTTCCGGGTCGAGACCATCTTCCCGGCCGATGCGCCGCGCGTGGCCAGCCTGTCCGGCCATGGCCTGCGTCTGCGGCTGGAACCGGGCGTTGGCGAGGCCGGGACCCTGCGGATCGCCGGCGCGGGGCGCTCGACCGCCGCCCCGAACGGCACACGCATCGAGTTCGTCGATCCCGATCCGCCGATCGTCATCCCGCCGCTCAAGCCCGAGCTGGTCATCACCCGCGCGGCGGAAGGACCGGGCGGCGGCGAGGGG
>JAFEDM010000113.1 GCA_018241625.1 Pseudomonadota bacterium
AACGAGATCGACCTGCAGCTGAACTTCAAGGGTTCGGCGGCCGGAGAAGTCACGCCCGCCGGCATCGTGGCCAGCATCACTGCCATGGCCAACGGCGCCACCACGCCCAGCCTGACGACCCCGCTGTCGCACCTAGCCGACCTGCCGTTCCGGTTCATCGCCTCCGGCTACAACGACGCCACCAGCCTTGGCGCGCTCACCGCCTTCATGAACGACGTGTCGGGCCGCTGGTCTTGGGCGGCGGCCAACTACGGCCACGTCTTCGCCGGCTACAAGGGCAGCTTCGGCTCGGCGACCACCTTCGGCCTGACGCTCAACGACCAGCACCTGACGGTGATGCCGTTCAACGCCAGCCCGACCCCATCGTGGAAATGGGCCGCGGCGATCGCCGCCCAGGCAGCGATCAGCGTGCGCGCCGACCAGGCCCAGCCGATCCGCGGCGTCGCCCTGCAGCACGTCCTGGCGCCCACGCCGGCCAACCGCTACACGCTCAGCCAGCGCGACACCCTGCTGCACGACGGCCTGTCCACCTTCACCGTCGACCCGGCGGGCAACGTCCTGCTGTCCAAGGTGGTGACGACCTATCAGCTGAACACCCAGGGGGTGGCCGACAACAGCTACCTGGACGTCGAGACCATGTTCAACCTGGCTGGCGTGCTGGACGCCCTGCGCGGCGTGGTCACCAGCAAGTACGCCCGCAGCAAGCTTGCGGCCGATGGCACGCGCCTGCTGCCTGGCTCGGCCGTGGTCACCCCGAACATCATCAAGGCCGACCTGATCGCTACCTATCGCGAGATGGAGGCCCAGGGCTTCGTCCAGCAGTCCGACATCTTCGCCGAGGGCCTGGTCGTCCAGAAGAACACCTCGAACCCCAACCGGGTCGATGTGCTCTGGCCGGGCGTCCTGATCGACCGCCTCGACATCTTCGCGCTGCTCGCCCAGTTCCGGCTGCAGTAGGCCGATTGGTTCGGACGCCTAGCGCCAACCAGGACCCCACCCAAAACCAGGATCTCACACCATGGCAGACGCCAACCCGGTCCTCGCGGGGACCGCTTTCATCACGGTCGCCGGCCAGCGCGTTGCGGTCGCTGGAGAGGCCTCGTACCGGATCAGCGGCGAAAACCGCGAATCGAAAGTCGGCCAGGACGGCTTCCATGGCGTCAAGGTCAAGCCGATGCCGGGTCAGATCAAGCTGAAGGGCCGCAACATGGGCAATGTGCCCTTGGCGTCTCTCGATCTCTCGACGCCCGACACCGTGGTGCTCGAACTGGTCAACGGCAAGACCGTGGTCGGCCGCAACATGACCCGGGTCGGCGACCCGCTCGGCGCCGACGCCGAGGAAGCCGAGATCGACATCACCTACGAGGGGCCGGATGTCAGCGAGCAATAGCGACACCGAAGCTCCGGCGACCGACAGCCCCTGGCCGCCCTCCACCTGGGATTTGCCGCTTCGCCACCCGGTGCATGACGCCGCCGGGGGCTTGATCGACATCCTTCACCTGCGCGAGCCCACGGACGACGAGTGGGTCAAGGCTTACGAGCACCCGCCGGAGACGCGCCGCCGATTCATCGTCAGCACGGTCTGCGGCGTCCCGATGCAGACGGTCGCCAAGATCGGCGTCGGAGACCTGGAGGTCGCGGCGCGTTACCTGTCGGGTTTTTTCGATGTGGCGACCGAGATCCGGCCCTGGTCGCAGCAGAACTCGCTCACGTCTACGGCTGGGACCCCGTAACGCTCGGCCGGCTCACCCGCCGGCAGATGATGGACTGGCGCGACCGCGCGGCGCGGCTCGGCTTGCTGTGAGGCCCAGATGAAGCCGTCCATCGCCGTCGAAATCACGACCAGGGACAAGACCGACGAGGGCGCCAAGGCCGCCGAGCGCCGGTTCGGCGCCATGGCCAAGCGAACCCAGGAGACGGCGAAGAAATCCGGCCTCGGCGTGTTCGGCAAGCAGGTCGAGACCATAAAGAAGTTGGGCTCGGTCGACTTCGGCGAGAGCCTGACGGAAGGCCTGTCGCGGATCGGCGAGGCCAGCCGCGAGGCCAATGAGCACGTTTCGCACCTGACGCATGGGGTGCTGTCGCTCGGCGGCAAGGCGCCGGGGTTGTTGGGCGAGGTCGCTGATGGCGCCGGCGTCATGGCTGGCGCCCTGGCCGGAACTGCCGCGGCCGTGGTCGGCCTCGGCGTCGGCGCCTACATGCTGGGTGAGAAGTGGGCAAAGACTGGCGGCGAGATCGGCCGCACCGCCCAGACGCTCGGCGTGACGACGGACTTCCTGCAGGGCGCCCGCGCCGCCGGCGAACGGTTCGGGGTCACGGCCGACCAGACGACGGCCTCGGTGGACGGCCTGGCCCAGACCCTGTGGGACGCGGCGCACGGCGGCAACAATTTCGCCCTGGGCGTCCTAGGGCAGATGAACATCGGTCTCAAGAAGACCAAGGACGGGGCGATCGACACCGCCCAGGCGCTCTACGACATCGCCGACGCGGTGGCCGCCCAGAAGGATCCGGGCGCGCAGCGCGCGCTGGCCCGCACCTTCGGCCTCGAGGCCATGTTGCCCACCCTGCGCAAGGGCTCGGCGGCGCTGAAGGCCGAAATGGCCGACAACGCCAAATCCGGCGCCCAGCTGACGCCGGAAGAGGTCGACAAGGCCGACGCGGCGGAGAAGTCGACCGTCACCCTGAAGCAGCACCTGGGCGCGGCCGAAAAGACCGCCGGCGTGGCCGCCATGGGCCTGACCGACGCCGCGGCGCGCAAGGGCCTGGGCGTGCTGGCCGACCCAGGACGTGCCGTCGCGGGAGTCTGGTCGGAAATCAAAGGCGGTGCGCACGATCTGGCCGTCGCTGGCAGCGAAGCCGGCCACCGGCTGGTGGACGGCGCCCGCGACGCCGGGCGCGCGATTTCCGAAGCCGCGCGCGCCGCGGCGGGGTCGAACACCGCCCAGCGCGCCGAGTCGTTCTTCCGCTCGCTTGGGTTCACCGCCACCCAGGCCGCCGGCATGGCGGCGGGCGCCTTCGCGGAGAGCCGGTTGAACCCGAACGCGGTCAATCCGAAAAGCGGCGCCTTCGGCATCGGCCAGTGGCTGGGCCAGCGCAAGGCGGAACTGTTCAAGCGCTACGGCCCGAACCCAAGTTTCGAAGACCAGCTGTCGTTCATGGGCTGGGAGCTGTTGCACAGCGAGAAAAAAGCCGGTCAGGCGATTGCCGGGACGGACACCTCGCGCGACGCGCTCAACGCCTATGTCGAGAAATTCATGCGCCCGGCGCCCGGCGCCGAAACCGCCGGCGACGAAAGCCGCGGGTCGCGGTTCCTGGCGGCTTCGCAGAAGGTTCAAGTCGACATCGCGCTCACCGGCGCGCCGACCGGCACCGTGGCCAGGGTGAGCGGCGCTGGCGGCGTCGACACGAATCTGAAGATCCAACATAGCCTCGACGGGCCATAGAGATGGCGTTTTCCGACACCCTGCAGCAAGCCAGCTTCCGGGGTATCCCGTTCGGTGTCGAGGTTGAGTCGACCACGGTCGGCCAGCGGGTCGCGGCGCACGAATATCCCTACCGCGACGGCGAATGGGATGAGCCACTGGGCAAGCGCGCGCCCGAATTCCGCATCCAGGGCTTCCTGCTGGGCGGCGACGTCCGCTATGGCGGCGGCGACCTGCAGAGCCAGCGATGGGCCATGGAGGCCGCGGCGCAGCAAGCGGGGACCGGCACCCTGGTCCATCCGGCCAAGGGCCGC
>JAFEDM010000114.1 GCA_018241625.1 Pseudomonadota bacterium
AGCATGTGCGGCAGGTCGGTGGCGTGGTCGGCGATCGCGTCGATGTCGAAGAACACCGCGCCCGGGATGTGGCCGGCGGCATAGGCCTCCGCGCCCGTCTTGCCCTCGCCGGGCATGAACCAGCTGGCGTCGACGATGCTGATCTCGTTCGAACCCAGGCGCTCGGCGAGCCAGGCGGTGGAAACCAGCGGGTCCTTGGGCAGGACGGTCATTTCAGCCATCCCGGTATCGGCAGTCCGCGCTCGGCCAGGAAGGCGGGATTGTAGATCTTGGACTGATAGCGCTGACCGTAGTCCGCAAGGACCGTGACGATGGTCGATCCGGGGCCCAGGTCCTTGGCCATGTGGATGGCGCCGGCGATGTTGACGCCCGTCGAACCGCCCAGCACCAGGCCCTCGTGCTCCACCAGGTCGTAGAGGGCGAGCAGCATCTCTTCGTCGGAGACGCGGTAGGCGCGGTCGACGGTCAGCCCTTCCAGGTTGGCGGTGACGCGGCCCTGGCCGATCCCCTCGCTGATCGAATTGCCCTCGGCCTTCAGTTCGCCGGTCTTGTAGTAGCTGTAGAGCGCCGAGCCGTGCGGATCGACCATGCCGATCGCCACGCCCGGATTGCGGTCGCGCAGGGCGTGGGCCACCCCCGCGAGGGTGCCGCCGGAGCCGATGGAGCAGATGAAGCCGTCGACCTTGCCTCCGGTCTGGGCCCATATCTCGGGCCCGGTCGTCTCGATGTGCGCCTGACGGTTGGCGACGTTGTCGAACTGATTGGCCCAGATCGCGCCGTTCGGTTCTTTGTCGTTAAGTTCCGCCGCCAAGCGGCCGGAAACCTTCACATAGTTCATTTCGTTGGCGTAGGGGACCGCGTCGACCTCCAGGAGTTCCGCGCCGTAGAGCTTCAGCGCGTCCTTCTTCTCCTGGCTCTGGGTGCGCGGGATGACGATGGTGCAGGAATAGCCGGACGCCTTGGCCACCATGGCCAGGCCGATCCCGGTGTTGCCCGCGGTGCCCTCCACGATCCGCCCGCCGGGTCGGAGCGCACCGCGCCGTTCGGCGTCGCGCACCATGAAGAGCGCGGCGCGATCCTTCACCGACTGGCCGGGGTTGAGGAACTCGGCCTTGCCCCAGATCTCGCAGCCCGTGGTGGCGCTGGCGCGGTTCAGGCGGATCAGCGGCGTGTTTCCCACCGCCTCCAGGACATTTCTGGGGTTGCTCATCGCCGCTACCTAAGCGCGGCGGCGCCGTTGCGGAAGGGCCAAACGACCCGCAGCTTTTCTGGGGGCGGCCTCAGGCCTTGGCCAGCGCCAGCTGGACGACATTGGTCCGCTCGGTCCGGAAGCCCGCCTCGCAGTAGCTGAGATAGAACTTCCAGAGCCGGCGGAAGCGCTCGTCGAAGCCCAGCGGGCGGATGTCGGCCCAGGCGGCGTCGAAGCGCCGGTGCCATTCGGCGAGCGTCGCCGCATAGTCCTGGCCGAAGCGCTCCAGGCGCGTCCAGGCCAGGCCCGCCTTGTCGGTCACCTGCTTCAGCCGCTCTTCCGACGGCAGCATGCCGCCCGGGAAGACGTACTTCTGGATGAAGTCCGAGCGGCTGCGGTACTCCTCGAAGTACTGGTCCTGGATGGTGATGATCTGCAGGCCGGCGCGACCGCCGTCCGCCAGCCGGTCGCGGATCTGGCTGAAGTAGGTCGGCCAATAGCGTTCGCCGACCGCCTCGAACATCTCGATGGAGGCCACGCGATCGAAACGGCCGTCCACGTCGCGATAGTCGACCATGCGGATGTCGGCCTTCTCGGCCAGGCCCTGGCGGAAGATCCGCTCGCGGGCGTAGTCGAACTGTTCCTGGCTGATGGTGATGCCGGTCACCTTGGCGCCGACCTCGCGGGCGGCGAACTCGGCGAAGCCGCCCCAGCCGCAGCCGATCTCCAGCACACTCTGGCCGCTCTGCAGGCCCATGCTCTCCGCCAGGGCGCGGTACTTGGCCGTTTGGGCGTCGCCCAGCGGCTGGCCCGGCGCGCGGTAGAGCGCCGAGGAATAGGTCATGCTGGGGTCCAGCCAGCGCTGATAGAAGTCGTTGCCCAGGTCGTAGTGGGCGTGGATGTTCTTCTTCGATCCCTCCCGGCTGTTGGGGCGGAAGGCGTGGCGCACGCGGTTAATCGTCCAGGCCAGGGGATTGCCCATGGTGACGTGGTGCACCCGGTCCCAGTTGGCGGCGAAGACGTAGAGCAGATCGGGCAGGTCGGGCGTGTCGAACTCGCCGGCCATGTAGGCCTCGGCGAAGCCGATATCGCCCGCCGAGAGCGCGCGGCGGATGAACCGGAAGTCCTTGATCACGATGCGCGCGTCGGGGCCCGGCTCGGCCCCTTCGATGCGCAGCTCCCGGCCGGACGGCATGACGAAGGTGACCGCCCCGAAGGTCCAGTTGCGCACGATCAGGCGTACGGCCGCGCGGAACACCGCCGGCGCGCCCGCCAGCTCCGGCAATCGGCCAAAGGCGCGGCGATCGCCGGCGAGGGTCGCAAGCGAAGGCCCCTGGGCCACAGTCATGATCGCTTCCCCCGCACGCTCACACGCAAAACCATAACACCACACTGAACGCGGGCCACACTGTCGGCGCACCGTACAATATACGTTCGACGCACCCGCTTCGGACGCGGGTAGCCGCGCAATGAAGGCTTGTGAAGGTCCACAACGCGCGCCACTTACCCGGCCAACGCCCAACTGGGCGCCCGATGAGGAAGCCCATGCCCGTCTTGACGCTGGATCGCTGGAAGCTAGCCATCGGCGGCGAGGGGCCGTTGCTGGTGATGGCCGGCCTGAACGTGCTGGAAAGCGAAGGGCTCGCCCTGGACACCGCCGCCGAGCTCAAGAGCATCTGCGCCGCCCTGGGCCTGCCCTATGTGTTCAAGGCGAGCTTCGACAAGGCCAACCGTTCCTCGATCCACTCCTACCGTGGGCCGGGTCTGGACGAGGGCCTGCGCATCCTGGAGGCGGTGAAGGCCCGCCATGACGTGCCGATCGTCACCGACGTGCACGAGCTGGGACAGGTGGACGCGGTCGCGGCCGTCGCCGACGTGGTGCAGATTCCGGCCTTCCTATGTCGCCAGACCGACCTGGTGATCGCCTCGGCCAGGGCCGTCCAGGCCTCCGGCGGCTGGCTGCATGTGAAGAAGGGTCAGTTCCTGGCGCCTTGGGACTGCAAGGGCATCGTCCACAAGATCCGCGAAGCGACCGAAGGCGATTTCACGATCCTCTGCGAACGCGGCGTGTCGTTCGGCTACAACAACCTGGTGGTCGACATGCTGGGCATCGAGGAGATGCAGGCGCTCGGCGTGCCGGTCAGCATCGACGCCACCCACGCGGTGCAGCTGCCCGGCGCCGATCCGCGCAGCAATTCCACCGCCACCGGCGGGCGGCGTGGCGGGGTGCCGACCATCGCCAAGGCGGCGGTCGCGTCCGGCGCCGACGCGGTGTTCCTGGAGTTCCATCCCGAACCGGACAAGGCGCTCTGCGACGCCCTGAGCTGCCTGCCGCTCGACGGCGCGGCCGATCTGCTCAGGACCCTGAAGGCGATCCGGACCGCGGCCCTGGCTTGACCCTGACCCCCCTTTACTTGACCCAGGCCGCAACGCGCCGCACACCCTCAGCGTCATGGATCTAAGCGCCCTCCAGCACCGTCTGGGCCTGGCGCCCGGCCGGCGTGTCGCCTGCGGGGGCGACCTGAGGGTGGACCGGTTCGTCTACGGCGAGGTGAGCCGCGTCTCCCCCGAGGCGCCGGTGCCGGTCCTGGCCCGTTCCCGCGAGCTGATGATGCTGGGCGCCTCGGGCAACGTCGCGCGCAACGTGGCCGCCCTGGGCGGCGAGGTGTCGCTGGTGGGCGTCATCGGGGCGGACAACGAGGGCAAGGAGGCGCTGCGCCTGGTGGGCGAGGAGGCCGGCGTCGAAGGCTACCTGGTCACCGACACCGAGCGGCCGACCACGCTCAAGACCCGCTTCGTCTCCGGCGGCCAGCAACTGCTGCGCGTGGACCTGGAAGCCAGCCGCCCGGTCGGCGGCGATGTGGAGCAGCGCCTGCTGCGCACCATCCGCGACGTGGCCAAGGACGCGCGCATCATCCTGCTGTCGGACTACGGCAAGGGCGTCATCACCGACGCCGTCATCGCCGCTTGCCGTGAGG
>JAFEDM010000115.1 GCA_018241625.1 Pseudomonadota bacterium
CCAAGGCGGAGGACGCGCCGCTCGCCCAGCTGATCGTCGACGAGACCGACCGCGTGCGTCGTCTGGTCGATCGCATGGAGGCCTTCTCCGACGACGCCTTGCCGTCGAAGACGCCGCTGAACATCCACCAGGTGCTGGACCGTGTCCGCGCCCTGGCCGCCAACGGCGTGGCCGACGGCCTCCAGCTCAAGGAGCAGTACGACCCTTCGCTGCCGCCGGTCCTGGGCGACGAGGACCAGCTGATCCAAATCTTCCTCAACCTGGTGAAGAACGCCGCGGAGGCCGCCCACGCCCGCGGCGACGGGCGCGGCGCGATCAGCATCACCACGGCCTACCGCCACGGCGTCCGCGTGCGCGCCGCCAAGGGGCAGGCGCTCCGTGGCGCGCCCTTGGAGGTGCGGATCGTCGACAACGGCCCGGGCGTGCCCGAGCACCTGCGTGAAGATCTCTTCCAGCCCTTCGTCACCTCCAAGGCCAATGGGGCCGGCCTGGGCCTCGCCCTGGTGACCAAGCTGGTGGCCGCGCACGGCGGCCTCATCGACTTCGAATCCGAGCCCGGCCGGACCGTGTTCCGGGTGCTGTTGCCCATCGCTTCCGAAGAGGACGTCCCGGCATGAACGCCGCGAGCAAAAAGATCCTGATCGCCGACGACGACGCGTCCATCAGGCTGGTGCTCAGTCAGGCGTTCACCCGGTTGGGGTTCCAGGTCCGCGCCACCGGCAACGCCGCCACCCTGTTGAAGTGGGTCTCGGACGGCGAGGGCGACCTGGTGATCACCGACGTGGTGATGCCCGATGAGAACGTCTTCGACGTCCTGCCGCGGATAAAGAAGGAACGCCCGAAGCTGCCGGTCATCGTGATGAGCGCGCAGAATAACCTGATCACCGCGGTGAACGCCGCCGAGGTCGGCGCCTTCGACTATATCCCCAAACCCTTCGACCTGGACGACATGACCTCGGCCGCGCGCCGGGCGCTGTCGCGGCCGGCCGATCCGGAGGCCGCCCGCGCCCAGGCCAGGGCCGTCCGCGACGATCGTCTGCCGCTGATCGGCCGATCCGGGCCGATGCAGGAGGTCTATCGCACCATCGCGCGCCTCGTGGGCGCGGACCTCACCGTGCTGATCACCGGCGAAAGCGGCACAGGCAAGGAACTGGTGGCCCGTGCGCTGCACGACATGGGCCGCCGCCGCGACGGCCGCTTCGTGACCATCAACCTCGCCGCCGTGCCCCGCGAGCGGGTGGAGGCCGAGCTCTTCGGCAAGGAGGACGGCGACCCCGGCAAGCTGATCGAGGCCGACGGGGGCACCCTGTTCCTCGACGAGATCGGCGACATGCCGTTGGACGCCCAGACGCGCCTGCTGCGCGTGATCGACGGCTCCGAACCGGCGGTGAACCCCAAGACCGGCCGGCGGCCGAATGTGCGGATCATCGCCGCCACCAATCGCGACCTGCGCGGGCTGATTCGCGAGGGCCTGTTCCGCGAGGACCTGTTCTTCCGCCTGAACGTCGCGCCGCTGCGCCTGCCGCCGCTGCGCGACCGGGCCGACGACATCCCGGACCTGGCCCGCGCCTTCCTGCTGCGCGCCAACCGCGAGGGCCTGCCGTCCAAGACCATCGACGCTGCGGCCCTGGACCGCCTGAAGCAGCATCCCTGGCCGGGCAATGTCCGGGAGCTGGAGAACCTGGTCCGCCGCATCTGCGCCCTCTATGGCGAGGACCTGATCACCGCGCGCATCGTCGAGCGCGAGCTGGCCGACCAGCAGCCGGCCGCGCCCGGCGAGGAGGGGCCCGCCACCTTGGCGCAGCTGGTGGAGCGCAAGCTTTCCAGCTACTTCGCCGACCAGCCCGACGGCATTCCGCCCGCCGGCCTCTACGATCGGGTGCTCGAGGAGATCGAGCGGCCCCTGATCCAGCTGACGCTCTCCGCGACCCGCGGCAATCAGGTTCGCGCCGCCGAAATCCTCGGGCTCAACCGCAACACCCTGCGCAAGAAGATCAGCGACCTGGGCGTGGAGATGGCCCGGGCGCGCCGCTAGGAGCTCGCCGCAGCCCTCTGACGCATCTCCGCAACAACGCTGTTGCGTTTGGAGCACACAGTCCCTTAGGCTCCTCGTCACAATGGCCCTCGGTGTCCGACAGCTTATGGCCAGCGCCGGCGCACGACGCGTCTGGGGCGCCTTGCAATCGCGTGCGGTCCTGGGCGTGGGCTATGGCGTGGCCGCGGTCCTGACAGGCCTGGCGATCCTGCTCGCGGCCTCGCCGCCTTCGACGGGCCCGCTGGGGCCGGCCAGCGATCTGATCCTGACCGTCCTGGGCCTCAACATGGCCCTGATCCTGGCGCTGACGACCGTGGTCTTCCTGCGTCTCGCGGCGTTGCTGGATGCGCGGGAACGGGATGCGGGCGCGCGGCTGCAGGTGCGATTCGTCGCCCTGTTCGCCTTGGCCGCGGTGGCGCCGGCCGTGGTGGTCGCCCTGTTCTACGGGGTTCTGGTCAGCCGCGGCGTGGACAACTGGTTTTCCACTCGGGTGACGACCGTCATCAACAACTCGGCGACGGCGGCCCGTTCCTATGTGGCCGAGCAGAGCTCCTACATCCAGGACCACGTGACCCTGATGGCCGGGGACCTCAACCGCTATGCGCCGGGTCTCGAGGCCAGCCCGATCACCTTCAACCAGTTCCTGGCCGCCGAGGCGGAACGGCACGGCTTCCTGGCCGCCTATCTGATCGATCGCGACGGTCGCGTCCTGGCCCGCGCCGAGGCGCAGCAGGCGCCGCCCTTCACCCTGCTGCCGCCCTCCAGCATGAAGGCGGCCGACCAGGGCGCGACGATCTCGGTCTGCAATGTGAAGTGCGGCGACAACTGGCGCGCCATCTACCGGCTGCGCGGCTATCCCGACGCCTACCTCTATGTGGTGCGGCCGGTGGAGAAGGGGATCGTCGCCGACCTGGTCCAGGCCGAGGCGAGCTTGGTCGCCTATCGCGACGCCGCGCAGAACCGGCAGAAGATCCAGACGATCTTCGCGCTGAGCTATGCCGAAACCGCCCTGCTGGTGCTGGTGGGCGCGGTCTGGCTGGGCCTGGGCGCCGCCAACGCCATCTCCGGACCGGTGGCGCGGCTGGTGCAGGCGGCGGGCAAGGTCGCGGGCGGCGACCTGTCGGCCCGGGTGGACGCGGACAACGACCCTGAAGAGATCGCCGTCTTGTCACGCGCTTTCAACAGCATGACGCACGATCTTCAAGCGCAACGGGAAGCCATCCGCACGGCGCATGAGGATGCGGAGCGTCGCCGTCAGTTCATCGAGACCGTCCTGGCCGAGGTCAGCGCGGGCGTGATCGGCCTGGACGCCAAGGGCCGCATTTCCGCAGCCAACCGCCAGGCCCAGCTGTTGCTCGACCTCGCCGGCCCCAGCCATGGGCGACGCCTCGCCAGCGTGGCCCCCGAACTCGCCGCCGTGGTCGACCAGGCCGGACGCGGCGAGGCGGAGGAGGAGGTCGATGTCGCCCGCGCCCGCGAGACCCGCCGGTTGCGGGTGCGGGTGAGCCGCATCGAGGACGGCGTGGTGCTGACCTTCGACGACATCACCCGGCTGGTGAACGCCCAGCGCAACGCCGCGTGGCGTGACGTGGCGCGGCGCATCGCCCACGAGATCAAGAATCCGCTGACGCCCATCCAGCTGTCGGCGGAGCGGCTGCGCAAAAAGTACCGCAAGGACATCGCCGAGCCGGAGCTCGAGACCTTCGACCGCTGCAACGACACCATCATCCGCCAGGTGGACGCGATCCGGAACATGGTCGACGAGTTCTCATCCTATGCCCGGATGCCCGCGCCGAAGTTCGCCGAGCAGGACGCCGCCGAGCTGATCCGCGCCGCGGTCTTCGCGCAGCGGGTCGCCAGCCCCGACATCGACGTCGAGCTGCTGGAGCCGACCCCGGAGGTCCGCGTCATGGCCGATGAGCGGATGCTGACCCAGGCGCTGACCAACATCCTGAAGAACGCCGCCGAGGCGGTGCACGGCCGACTGGCCGCCAAGCCGGCCAAGTCCCGCGACCGGGGTCGGATCCGCGCCCGCCTGGTCAGCGACGAGACGGGAGTCGCCTTTGAGGTCGAGGACAATGGCGTGGGCCTGCCGGACAAGGACCGCGACCGGCTGACCGAACCCTATGTGACGACGCGCGAGAAGGGCACCGGCCTCGGCCTCGCCATCGTCAAGCGCATCCTGGAGGACCACGGCGGCGAGCTGGTGCTCACCGACGCGCGCGAAGGCCAGGGCGCTCTCGCGATCCTCAGACTACCGCCGGCGGCGCGCATCCGCGCCACGGCGAAATCCGAACCTGTGACGGCATGAAGGACCAGATGATGGCTGCTGACGTTCTGGTGGTCGACGACGAAGCCGACATCCGCGACCTGGTGGCGGGCATACTGTCCGACGAAGGCTACGCCGTGCGCACGGCCAACGACTCGGAGTCGGCCCTGGCGGCCTTCCGCGCCCGCAAGCCGGCGCTGCTGATCCTCGACATCTGGATGGCCGGCGGCGGGATGGACGGGCTGGAGCTGCTGGACCTGGTCAAGGACCTGGATCCGGACCTGCCGGTGATCATGATCAGCGGCCACGGCAACATCGAGACGGCGGTGTCCGCCATCAAGCGCGGCGCCTATGAGTTCCTGGAGAAGCCGTTCAAGTCGGATCGCCTGCTGCTCGTCGTGGAGCGCGCCCTGGAGGCGGCGGGCCTGCGGCGCGAGAACCGCCGGCTGCGCACCCAGGCGATCACGCCCGAGGGCATGACCGGCAAGTCCATGGCCGCCCAGCAGCTTCGCCAGCTGATCTCCAAGCTGGCCAGCGCCAACTCCCGCGTCCTGATCAGCGGGCCGCCCGGGTCCGGCAAGGAGACCGTGGCGCGGCTGATCCACTCGGGCTCGCCCCGTGCGCGCAACGAGTTCGTGCCGATCAGCGCCGCAGGCATGACGCCCGAACGCATGGACATCGAGCTGTTCGGCCAGGAAGCCGAGACCGGCCGGCCGGCGAAGATCGGCGTCTTCGAGCGCGCCCACGGCGGCACCCTCTACCTCGACGAGGTGGCGGACATGCCGCGCGAGACCCAGGGCCGCATCCTGCGCGTGCTGGTCGACCAGAGCTTCCGGCGCGTGGGCGGCGACGCCGACGTGCATGTGGACGTGCGCGTGGTCTCATCCACCTCCCGCGACCTGCGCGAGGAGATCGCCGCCGGCCGGTTCCGCGAGGACCTGTTCCATCGCCTGAACGTGGTGCCGGTGAACGTGCCGGGCCTGGCGGAGCGGCGGGAGGACATCCCCGAGCTGGTGGAATACTTCATCGAGCGGATCAGCGAGGCGACTGGCATGCCGCGCCGCCGCCTGGCCGACGACGCGCTCGCGACGCTGCAGGTCCGAGCGTGGCCCGGGAACCTGCGCCAGCTGCGCAACAACGTGGAGCGGATGCTGATCCTGGCCTCCGGCGCGCCGGCCGAGCCGATCACCGCCGGCATGCTGCCGGCCGAGGCCATGGTCACCGACCAGACCGTGACCCTGGGCGCCGAGCGGATGATCGCGCTGCCGCTGCGCGAGGCGCGCGAGGTGTTCGAGCGGGAATACCTGAACGCCCAGATGCTGCGCTTCTCCGGCAATATCTCGCGCACGGCGGCCTTCATCGGCATGGAGCGATCGGCCCTGCACCGGAAACTGAAGTCGCTGGGCCTGTCCGGCGCCCGCGCCCTCGAAGAAGACGCCGCCTGATGGGCCGGATCGCCTACGTCAACGGCCGCTTCGTCCCGCACGGCGAGGCGGTCGTCCACATCGAGGACCGCGGCTATCAGTTCGCGGACGCCGTCTATGAGGTCTGGGCGTTGTTCGGCGGCAAGCTGGCCGATCCTGAAGGGCATTTCGCGCGCCTGGAGCGCAGCCTGGGCGAGCTGTCCATCGCCATGCCGATGAGCCGCGCGGCCCTGACCAACGTGCTGAGGGAGGCCGTGCGCCGCAACCGGGTCACCGACGGCCTGGTCTATCTGCAGGTCAGCCGCGGCGTCGCCCCGCGCGATCACGCCTTCCCGAAGCCCGCCGTGCGGCCCGCCGTGGTGATCACGGTGAGCCGGGTCGACCGCGCCGCGTCCGAGGCGAAGGCCGCCAAGGGCGTCGCCGTCGTCACCACGCCGGAGAACCGCTGGGGCCGCTGCGATATCAAGACCGTGAACCTGTTGCCCAATGCCCTGGCCAAGCAGAAGGCGAGGGCGGCCGGCGCGGTCGAGGCCTGGTTCGTCGATGACCTTGGTTTCGTGACCGAGGGCTCGTCCTCCAACGCCTGGATCGTGGATCAAGAGGGCCGCCTGCGCACCCGCGACACCAACGCCAACATCCTGCGCGGCGTGACCCGGCTCAACTTGCTGGACCTGATCCGTCAGGAGGGCCTGCCGGTCGATGAGCGGCCTTTCACGCCGGCCGAGGCGGTCGCCGCCAGGGAGGCCTTCAGCACCAGCGCCAGCAGCTACGTGCTGCCCGTCGTCTCGGTGGACGGCAAGCCGGTGGGC
>JAFEDM010000116.1 GCA_018241625.1 Pseudomonadota bacterium
CCCCTCGCCGCACGCGCCTTGCCAAGGCCGCGATTTCGCGTATTTTCCGCGCCCTCGCCGCCGGGCCCGATAGTGACCCGGAGCGACGGCGGGTGCATAGCTCAGTTGGTAGAGCAGCTGACTCTTAATCAGCGGGTCGTAGGTTCGAATCCTACTGCACCCACCATTCCATATCCATGGAATCGTTGGGAAAATCGCCACCTCCAAGCGAGGCGAGCCACGCCCACGCGGGGGTCCAGGCGCGGCTGGGCGACCCACTCGGCCTGTTTGCGGCGCTCGGCGGTGACGGCTGCGCGCTCCGAGCCGCCCTTCAAATGACGGCCCGCGCAACCTGGATGGGGGCCAGCGGTTCACGCTGCACAGCAGCGAGGGTCCGCCATGAGTCAGCCGCACGAACAACGCGCCAACGAAACCGCGCGCGAAGGCCGTGAAATCCAGGACAAGGTCGAGGCCCGGGAGAGCCGGTCGTTCAAGTCCGACGGCGAGGACAAGAAAGCTCCGCCGCAGACCGGCGCGCGGCCCTACCCGACGCCGCCGATGTCCGGCAAGCACCTCGAGAAGTCGGGTCAGGAAGCCGATCTCGAGCAGAAACCCATGTGGGACGCGCCCTACTACAAGGGCTCGGGCAAGCTCCAGGACAAGGCGGCGCTGATCACGGGCGGCGACTCCGGCATCGGCCGCGCCGTCGCCGTGCTGTTCGCCCGCGAAGGCTGCGACGTGGCGATCGCCTATCTGGAATCCGACCAGGACGCGCAGGACACGAAGGCGGCCATCGAGAAGGAAGGCCGCAAGGCGATCCTGCTGAAGGGCGACGTCTCCGATCCGGCGTTCGCGGAAGACGCGGTGGCCAAGGCCGTCGACGCCTTCGGCAAGCTGGATGTGCTGGTCAACAACGCCGCCTTCCAGCAGCACGCCGACGCCATCGAAGACCTGGACTACCAGCACTTCGACCGCACGCTGAAGACCAATCTCTATGGCTATTTCAACATGGCCAAGGCCGCGGTTCCGCACCTGAAGCCGGGCGCGGCCATCGTCAACACCGGCTCGGAGACGGCCTTCAAGGCCACCGAGGAGCTGCTCGACTATTCGATGACCAAGGGCGGCATCCATTCGTTCACCCGCGCGCTTTCGGCCTCGCTGGTGAAGAAGGGCGTGCGGGTGAACGCCGTCGCGCCCGGCCCGGTCTGGACGCCGCTGAACCCCGCCGACCGCCAGGGCAAGGACATCGAACAGTTCGGCGCGAAAACCCCCATGGGCCGCCCGGCCCAGCCCGAGGAGATCGCGCCGGCCTATGTGTTCCTGGCCTCGCCCCAGACGGCCAGCTTCATCACCGGCGAGATCCTGCCGGTGATCGGCGGCTACTGAGCCGTCCCTTTTCAAACCGCAAGGAGACACCCATGCCCGACACCGCAAAGCCTGACGCCATCGCCCTGCTCAAGGCCGACCACCGCAAGGTGGAGGAGCTGTTCGCCAAGTTCGAGAAGGCCAGCGGCCAGAAGCAGAAGCGACAGATCGCCGAACAGATCTGTATGGAGCTGGCCATCCACACCAAGATCGAGGAGGACATCTTCTATCCGGCCTGCAAGGGCCAGGTGGAGG
>JAFEDM010000117.1 GCA_018241625.1 Pseudomonadota bacterium
AAGGCTGAAGCCCCGGCCAAGGCGGCTCCGGCCAAGAAGGCTGCGGCGCCGAAGGCTGAAGCGACCGAAAAGAAGGCTGCCGCCCCGAAGAAGGCCGCCGCCCCGAAGAAGGACAAGGCTGCCGAGTAAGGCGGTCTAGTAGAGGTTAGGAGAGCGACATGGCTCACAAGAAATCGGGCGGCTCCTCGCGCAACGGGCGCGACTCCGCCGGCCAGCGCCTCGGCGTGAAGAAGTTCGGCGGCGAAGCGGTGCTCGCCGGCAACATCCTCGTGCGTCAGCGCGGCACCAAGTTCTGGCCGGGCGACAACGTGGGCCTTGGCCGCGACCACACCCTCTTCGCCACCGCCACGGGCGCCGTGTCGTTCACCACCAAGCGGGACAACCGCACCTACGTGAACGTGATCATGGCCGACGCGAAGACCGACAAGTAGGCGAACCAGCCTTTCTCCGGTTCGCCCACGGGCTGAACCGGACAAGACGACCCAGCGGGGAGTCCGGACAGCCGGGCTCCCCGCTTTCGTTTTGGGCCCTGTACGTCCCCAAGAGGGGCGAAGGGCCGGGAGGTAGAAGATGTGTGCAGTTGACGTGAGCCCCGTCATTTCGACGGAACGGCTGATCCTGCGTGGCCCGATGGTCACCGACGCCCCGGCGATCGCCGGGATCGCCGGCGACTACAACGTGTCCGCCATGACCACCTCCATGCCGCATCCCTACGATCTGGGCGACGCGGAGGACTGGATCGCCAAGTGTCGGGAGCTCGACTGGCGGCGCGAGGCGATGTTCGTGGTCGAGCACCGCGCCTTCGGCGTGGTCGGCCTCATGGGCTTCGACCGCAAGCGCGGTTCGGGCACCGAGATCGGCTACGCCCTAGGCCGCCCGTTCTGGAACCGCGGCTACGCCACCGAGGCAGCGCGCGCGGCCCTGAAATGGGCCAAGCGCGACTGGGGCCGCAAGGTCGTGGTCGCCGGCCACTTCGCCGACAACCCCGCCTCGGGCCAGGTGCTCGTCAAGGCAGGCTTCCTCTACACGGGAGACGTCGAGATGCGCGCCTGCAACGCCCGCGGCGGCGACCTGGTCCCCACCCGGCTGATGGTCTGGCTGGCGTAGGAAAATGATAGTCCACGAACCACACGAAAAACACGAACAGGTCGGAGCGAGCCGAAGGCTCCTTTGATTTGTTCGTCGGCCGCCGGATGGGCGCCTGCTGCGCAGGCCTCGTTCGTGTGGTTCGTGTGGTTCGTGTGGTTCGTGGACCTTCTCAGCTGCCTCGCGGCGGCTCGGATGATTTGTGCTAAGGCGTTCCCGCGATGAAATTCCTCGACGAGTGCAAGATCTACATCCGCTCCGGAAACGGCGGCGGCGGCGCCGTGTCGTTCCGTCGGGAGAAGTACATCGAGTACGGCGGCCCGGACGGCGGCGACGGCGGCAAGGGCGGCGACGTCTGGATCGAGGCGGTCGAGGGTCTGAACACCCTGATCGACTACCGCTACCACCAGCACTTCAAGGCCGAGACCGGCCACCACGGCATGGGCAAGAACCGCCATGGCGCGGGCGGGGCCGACGCCGTGTTGCGCGTGCCGGTCGGCACCCAGGTGTTCGCCGAGGACAAGGAGACCCTGCTGGTCGATCTGGACCACGCCGGCATGCGGGTGCGGCTGCTGAAAGGCGGGAACGGCGGCTTCGGCAACACCTACTTCAAGGGGCCGGTGAACCAGGCGCCACGCCACGCCAACCCGGGCCAGGACGGCGAGGAGCAGTGGATCTGGCTGCGCCTGAAGCTGATCGCCGACGTCGGACTGGTGGGCCTGCCCAACGCCGGCAAGTCGACCTTCCTGGCGGCGGCCAGCGCGGCCAAGCCGAAGATCGCCGACTATCCGTTCACGACGCTTTCGCCCAACCTCGGCATGGTCGACCTGTCGGAGGGCGAGCGCTTCATCCTGGCCGATATCCCCGGCCTGATCGAAGGCGCCAGCGAGGGCGCCGGCCTGGGCGTGCGCTTCCTGGGGCATGTGGAGCGCACCGCGACCCTGATCCACCTGGTGGACGGGACCCAGGATGACGTCGCCGAGGCCTGGCGCACCGTGCGCCGCGAACTCGAGGCCTACGGCGAGGAGTTGGGCGACAAGACCGAGATCCTGGCGCTGTCGAAGGTCGACGCCCTCGATGCTGAGACCCGCAAGGCCAAGGTCGCCGAATTGAAGAAGGCCTCGAAGGCCAAGGTGCGCGAGGTGTCGGGCGTGTCCGGCGAGGGCGTGACCGAGCTCCTGCGGGAGGCCTTCGCGCTCGTCCGTGAACGGAAGGCGGAACTGGCGGAAGAGGCCGCCCAGCCCGCGGCGGAGCGCTGGACGCCATGAGCGACCTCGCCGCGGCCAGGCGGATCGTCGTCAAGGTCGGCTCGTCCCTGCTGGTGGGGGAAGACGGCGCCAACGACCATTGGCTGGCCGCCTTCGCCGCCGACGTTGCTCGCATCCGCGCCCGCGGCCAGCAGGTGCTGGTGGTCTCTTCCGGCGCCGTCGCCCTGGGCCGCCGCCGCCTGGCGCTCGGCCGCCGCGCCCTGACGCTTCCCGAGAAGCAGGCCGCCGCCGCCGCCGGCCAGTCCGGCCTGATGCGCGCCTGGGAAGAGGCGCTCGAGCCCCACGGCATCGCCGTCGCTCAGGTGCTGCTGACCCGCGACGACACCGAGGTGCGCCGCCGCTGGTTGAACGCGCGAGCCACCGTCGAGACCCTGCTGGCGCTCGGCGTCATCCCGGTGGTCAACGAGAACGACACCGTGGTCACCGAGGAAATCCGGTACGGCGACAACGACAGGCTCGCCGCCCGCGTGGCCCAGATGATCGGCGCCGACCTGCTGGTCCTGCTCTCCGACGTGGACGGTCTCTACACGGCGGATCCACGAGATGATCCGTCTGCGGAACATCTGCCGCGCGTGGCGCGCCTGACCCGCGAGATCGAGGCCATGGCCGGCGGCGCAAACCTCGCCGACGGGGTCGGCACGGGCGGGATGGCCACCAAGCTCGCCGCCGCGCGGATCGCCAGCGCGGCCGGCTGCGCCACGGTCATCACCCTGGGCTCGCGCCCCTCGCCGCTGCAGGCGGTGGAGGATGGCGACCGGGCCACGATCATCGAACCGTCGACCACGCCGGCCGCCGCCTACAAGGCCTGGATCGCCGGCTCCCTGGCCCCGGCCGGAGCCCTGGTGGTGGACGCCGGCGCCGCCGAGGCCGTGCGCAGGGGCAAGAGCCTGCTGGCCGCCGGCGTACGCCGCGCCGAAGGCCGGTTCGACAAGGGCGACGCGGTGGTGATCCGCGACGAGGCCGGCCACGAGATCGCCCGGGGCCTGGTGCGCTATGAAGCCGAGGACGCGGTGCGTATCCTGGGCCTCAAGAGCGGGGCCATCGAGGCGGCCTTGGGCTACACCTCAGGCCCCTTGGTGCACGCGGACGATCTGGCCTTGGCGTCGACTCACGCCTGAGGCAGGTCCTCTGGCGTATCCACGTCGAACAGCACGCCGTCGTCGGGGCTCTCCACCAGCGCCAGCCTGTCGCCCAGGCCCTGCAACACGCCGCGCGCGCCGGCATCGCCCGACAGACCGATGAGCTCGGGAAACAGCGTCCGGCCCAGCAGCACGGGATTGCCGCGCCGTCCTTTCCACACCGGCGCGGCCGCGAGCGCTCCGCCTTCCAGCGCCTGCGCCATCCGCCCCAGCACGGCCGGCGGAACGCGCGGCATGTCGCCCAGGAAGACGAAGGCCCCGTCCGCGTCGGCCGGCAGGCTGGCGATCCCGGTCCGCAGCGACGCGGCCATGCCCTCGGCGTGGTCGGGGGCGTGGACCACCAGCACGCGGGGATCGAAGGCGCGCGCCGCGGCCGCCACGGCGGGCGCATCGGCGCCGATCACCACGGTCACGCTGCGCACCGGCGCGGCAAAGGCGGCGGCCAGCGCGCCCTCCAGCAGGACGCCGGGACCCCAGGCCGCGGTCAGCTTGCCGCCGCCGAACCGCGAGCCGGACCCCGCGGCCAGCACCACCGCTTCAAACAGGGGACCTGTCGCCAAGGCCGCTTCCTCTCTATGTTTGCCGTCGCATGACGCCCTATGACGCCTCATCGCCGCAAGCCCGCAGCGCGGGTCTGGTCGACGCCTTCGGGCGGCGGGTGACCTATCTGCGGGTTTCGGTGACCGACCGCTGCGACCTGCGCTGCGTCTATTGCATGAGCGAGCACATGACCTTCCTGCCGAAGGCCGAGGTGCTGACGCTCGAGGAACTGGATCGAATCGCCGGCGCCTTTGTCGGCCTGGGCGTGAAGAAGCTGCGCATCACCGGCGGCGAACCCCTGATGCGCAAGGGCGTCATGGGCCTAATCGAAAACCTCGGGCGTCACCTGACGAGCGGCGCCCTGGACGAGGTCACGCTCACCACCAATGGCACTCGGTTGGCGGAGTTCGCCGCGCCCCTGGTCGAGGCCGGCGTGCGGCGGATCAACATCTCGTTGGACACCTTGAGGCCAGACCTGTTCCGCACGCTCACCCGCGGCGGCGATCTTTCTAAGGTGCTGGCGGGGATCGACGCGGCCCAGGCCGCCGGGCTGAAGCTGAAGATCAACGCCGTGGCGCTGAAGGGCGACAACGCCGCCGAGATCCCCGAGCTGATCCGCTGGGCCCACGGACGCGGCATGGACATCACCCTGATCGAGACCATGCCGATGGGCGAGGTCGAGGTGGACCGCACCGCCGAGTTCCTTTCCCTCGCCGAGGTCCGCCGCGACCTCGAAAGCTTCTGGACGCTCGAGGACCTGCCGCTCTCCACCGGTGGCCCGGCGCGCTATGTGGCGGTGAAGGAGACCGGCGGGCGGCTGGGGTTCATCACGCCGCTGAGCCACAATTTCTGCGAGGCCTGCAACCGCGTGCGGCTGACCTGCACCGGCACGCTGCACACCTGCCTGGGGCGCGAAGACGCTGCCGACCTGCGCGCGGTGCTTCGGGCCGGCGCCAGCGACGCCGACCTCATTGACGCCATCCGCGCGGCGGTGGACGCCAAGCCCAAGGGCCACGACTTCCAGATCGCGCGCGCCGCCCCGCCGGCCGTGGCGCGCCACATGTCCACCACGGGCGGCTGAGCGTGGCGCGGGTGCTGCTGTTCGGGCGGCTGGCCGATCTGGCCGGATGGCGTGAACGCAAGATCGACTGTCCATCGATCCTCAGGCTGCGCGACCTGCTGGCCGGCGAGGACACCGTCCTGGGCGAGGCGCTGGCCGGCAAGGGCGTCCAGGTCGCCGTGGACCAGGCGATCGTGCGCGGCGACGCGGCGCTCTCCGCGGGGTCCGAGGTCGCCTTCCTGCCGCCGATGAGCGGGGGCTGAGCCGCGGATGATCCGGCTCACCGACCAGGCCTTCGATCCCGGTGCGGAACTGGCCGCCTTCGCCAAGGGCCGCATGGAGGTGGGCGCGGTCGCCACCTTCATCGGCCTTGCGCGGGCGGACAGCGGCGCGACCGCCATCCTGGAGCTGGAGGCCTACCCTGGCTTCACCGAGGCGCGGATCGGGGAGATCGCCGAGACGGCCCGGGACCGCTTCGGCCTGCTCGACCTGGCCGTCGTGCACCGGGTCGGAAAAATCGCGCCGGGCGAACCGGTGGTCTTCGTGGCCACGGCGTCGCGCCACCGCCGCGCCGCCTTCGAGGCCTGCGACTATCTGATGGACTACTTGAAGTCCCGCGCGCCCTTCTGGAAGAAGGAGCATGGTCCGGACGGCGCCCGCTGGATCG
>JAFEDM010000118.1 GCA_018241625.1 Pseudomonadota bacterium
CGGACCTCGCGCCCGCGGTGCTGCGCCGGCTCTACGACGAGCGCTGAGCCCCAACGGAAAAAGGGCGGCGGATCGCTCCGCCGCCCAATTCCCGCAGGACAGGCCCTGTCCTTGAGAGGACTTCGCCTTAGAAGTCGGCCGTGAGGCCCACGAAGACGAAGCGGCCCAGGGCGTCGTAGACCTGCGGGAAGGTGTTCCCGTTGCAGAACACGCTCGGGCAGTTGGTGCCCACCAGCGGCGGGTCCTTGTCGAACACGTTGTTCACGCCGATCCGCAGGTTCAGGTTGTTGTGCACCGTGAAGTTCGCCGTCAGGTCGATGTAGTTCTGGGCCCCCAGGGTGCGCTCCACCGCGAACTGGTTGGCCACGTTGGTCAGCTGCGGGTTGGAGTCGTAGGCGTCGAGGGTGACCTTGGAGAAGTAGCGCCACTGGGCCGAGAAGCTCAGCGACTTGAACCAGTCGCCGTAGGAGTACGGCGTGTTCCAGGTCAGGCGCGCCTTGTGACGCCATTCCGGAGCCGGCGTGAGGCAAGTCAGGCCGTAGAGTCCCTTACAGTCGAAGCTCGGACCGCCCGGCAGCGGCTGGGTGATCAGGGTGTCGAGCCAGGTCGCCACCAGGTTGGCGCTGATCGAGCCGTTGTCGCCCAGGCCGATGCTCTGCAGGTCGGTGTGGTAGTTGAAGTTGAAGTCCACGCCGGTGGTCTTGAGCGAACCGGTGTTGAGCGTGGTGTCCTGCACGAAGCCGTTGTTCGACAGGAACAGCGAGCCATTCGCATCGCGGTGGACCAGGTTGCAGAACGTCGGGTTGTTGGTGTTCACGCACTGGTTCAGTTCGAGCGTGGCGCCGATCCGCGAGATGAACTGGTCGATCTTGATGTCGAAATAGTCGATCGACATGTTGAAGCCGCTGATGAACTTCGGCTGCCACACGAGGCCGGCGGTATAGGTGTCGGAGACTTCCGGCTTCAGGTTCGGGTTGCCGCCGATCTGGCCGTTGTACTGGTTGGCCGGGTTGGCTTCGATGGCCAGGACCTGCGCGGTGGTCAGGTGGAAGACGTTGGCGCAGTTGGCGATCTTGGCCGCGTTGGCGGCGGCGTTGGCGGCCAGGCCGGCGCACGGGTCGGCGTTGCCGTCCAGCACGACGTTCTGCGGCGCGAACAGTTCCTGCACGTTCGGGGCGCGGATGGCGCGGTTGTAGCCGGCGCGCAGGCGGAACCCGTCCACGACCTCCCACTCGCCCGACACCTTGTAGGTGTTGGTGTCGCCGATCGAGGAGTAGTCGGAGAAGCGGTAGCCGAGTTCGAGCGACAGGTCCTTGGCGTAGGGCATGTCGGCGAGGATCGGGATCCGGGCTTCGCCGAACAGCTCGTAGACGTCGAAGCCGCCGTTCACCGGCGGCGCCGCGCCGCCGTTGCCGTTCACCAGGCCGTTGTTGGCCAGGAAGTCGGCGACGGTGTCGAGGTGCTCCCGGCGATACTCGGCGCCGACCGCGACGCCCACGCCTTCCGAAGCGTACGGGCTCTTGATCCCGTAGTCGCCTAGCTTGCCGGTGAAGGCCAGGCTGACCACCCGCTCGGTGATGTTACCGCTGTTGAAGCTGTTGATCGACAGGAACTTGATCGCCGCCGGATCGATCAGGCGCGACGAGAAGATGTTCATCGGCACGCAGCCCGGGTCCGGGTTGCCCGCCGGGTTGCAGACCACCGTCCCGTTCGGGCCGGCCACCGCGTTCAGCGACTGGTTGATGCGGGTGGTGTCGAAGTTGCCGCTCTGCCGGTTCTGAACCTCGGTCGAGCCGTATTGCATGTAGCCGTCGTAGGTCCAGTTCTTGCCCAGGTCGCCGCGCAGGCCCAGCACGATCCGGTAGTCGGTGTGCCGGAACTGGGTGAGGCGGCCGGTCTGCTCTGCGTCGAGCAGGCGGCGCGAGATGGTGCCGGTGAAGGTGCCCGCCGGGTTGCTGGCGCAGGTGCCGCCGCCCGCCGCGCCGGCGCCGTTCGGGACCAGCAGGCCCCGTTCCTGCGCCGTCAGGAACGGGTTGGCGCAGTTGACGGTGAAGGTGCCGGCGAAGATGCCGCCCGCGGCGATCTGGGCGGTCGAATTGTCGTCCATGAACATCGCGTCCATGTAGGCCGTGGCCCAGGGCGCGATCTCATAGTGGGCGAAGGCGCCCAGGTTGTAGCGCTCGTCCGGACGCACGTAGAAGTTCGCCGGGCCGAAGTTGAACACGTCCGTCGCCACGCGGGGCCGGAAGGTGTTGAAGGTGGTCGGGTCGACCAGGAAGCTGCCGACGCGGGCCGGGAAGGCCGTGCCCGAACCGGAACAGGCGAAGCCCGCCGCCGTCGAGGCGAAGGTGCAGCTCGAGAAGTCGCGGTCGCCTTCCAGGATCGGGTTGTTCTGGCGGTAGGTGGCGTAGGCGGTGACGTTGCCCTTGCCGTCCGGCGCGTTGACGCCGATCACCATGGAGACTTCCGAGCCTTCGCCCTCCCACTTGTTGCCCGGGATGGCGAACTGCGAGGGGATGATGGCGTTGGTCGCGGCCGCGCGCAGGGCGTTCTGGCCGGTCGAGTTGTTGTTGTCGTGCTGATAGCCCGAGTACTGCGCGTCGAGGCGCACGCCCTCGAAGTTCTTCATCATGATGAAGTTGACGACGCCGGCGACGGCGTCGGCGCCGTAGGTGGCCGAGGCGCCGCCGGTCAGCACGTCGACCCGCTCCACCAGGGCCGCGGGGATGAAGTTGAGGTCGGCGGCGACGATCAGGCTGCTGGTCGGGTCGCCCGCCATCACGCGGCGGTTGTCGATCAGCACCAGGGTGCGGTTGGCGCCCAGGCCGCGCAGGTTGACGGTGGCCGCGCCGGTCGCGCCGTTGGTGATCGAAGAGCCCTGGCCGGCGAACACCTGCGGCAGGGAGTTGGTGATGTCTTCGATCCGGGTCACGCCCTGGGCCTTGATGTCGGCGTTGCCGACCGTGGTCACCGGCGCGATGGAGGTCAGGTTCGGCGACGGGATACGCGTGCCCGTGACGACGATTTCGGAGACTTCGCCGCTGCCGGCGTCGGCCGCCGCGGCCGCGTAGGCCGAGGTCGCGGACAGGCCCAGGAAGGCCGCGCCGCAGATCATGGAGGAGGCCAGAAGGCGCTCCCGGGTGTTTCGGATTTTCAAGGTCAACTCCTCCAGCGGCCGGGTCCGTGTGGAGCCCGCCAGCCCCCAACAATGAGAGTCCCGGGACTCCTTGGAGAACCCGGTTAGGCTGGAGTTACTGATCGACCTAGGAACCGGTCAATGTAGATATGAGTGCAGATAAGGTTATGTCGTCTTCGTGTCTCGAAATGGACACAAAGATCGAAGTAATCAAATCAGATTAGACCGTAGTCATATGTGGTTTTAATTCTGTCGGATGTCTCACAATGGGATCGCCGTGGTGAATTTCACGCGCTTTTTCACGAAGTTGGCCTCATAGCGCCGCACGGCCGGATGGCCCGCGATGTTGGCGTCGGTGAAGGCGTTGAACTCTTCGATGCTGCGGAAGATGGCGATGCAGGAGATGTCGTAGGCGCCGGAAATCTCCATGCACACCTGGACGTGCGGCGAGCGGGCGAGGTGGCTGCGGAACTCGCTGACCGCCGTCGGGGAATGAAGCTCGAGCTGCACCATGATCACGACGGAGATTCGGTCGCCCACGTGGCCGGCGTCGAGGATCGAGACGTCCGCGGCGATCACGCCCTCGTCACGGTACTGGCGGATGCGGCGCAGGATCGCCGACGGCGAAAGCGGCACCTTGTCCGCGAGCGCCTGGGCGGTGGCCTGATTGTTTTCCTGCAGGGCGGCCAGGATCTGAACATCCAGGCGGTCGAGTGAATAGGCCATAGCGGTTCGCAGTTCCCCAAGAGGGGAAACTTGAACCACAGGAATCGGTGTTACGACAGTTAACTTGCGTTCATCTGCGGTAACAAGGTGACATCCTAGTATTCAATCTCGGGTTTATTGCGAACCTGGATGTATCCGAAGGTGCAACAATTGACGTCGTCTATTCTCCATTGCCGTAGTCGATCGTCACCGCCTTCTTGATCATGTCGTCGAGACGATCGCGCAGGGCGCGCCCCTGGTCTGTCAGGTGGACCACATGGCTGCGGCCGTCGTTGGGGTTCAGGAAGGCGTCCACCAGGCCCAGCGCGGGCGGCTGGGCCCAGTCGGACCCGGGACGGCCCAGCGAACGCAGGCTGCGCGAGGCGGTGGATTGGGTGAGGCCCGCCACATAGGCCAGCTCCTGCACCGACAGCCCCTCGTTCTCGCAGGTGTAGAGGAACGCAATGATCTCGTTGACGCTGATCCGCGCGTCCATGGCTTTCAAGGCGAGGATCGCCTCGAGCAGAGAATCCCTGGGACGTGGCAAGGCCTATTCGTCGGTATAGCGGCTGAGGGCGCCGGTGGTGGCCGACCGCGGCGCGGCGCGGGTCAGCGGCAGCGCCTTGCGCTGGCGCCGCTCGCGCATGGCCAGGGTGGCGTCCGGATAGGCGGCCCGCACCAGCTTGAGGATGTCCTCCAGCCGCTTCTGATGATCCGCCGCCTCGATGTAGTCGCCGACATTCAGTTCGACGGAGATCTGACCGCAGAGTTTCATAGCCGTTCCCGCAAGCAATCCGCTCTCATGCCGCAAAGCGTAGGCCGGCTCGGCTGCAATTTTGCGGTTTTCCGCGTAACGCCCGCGCCTCGATCGCGCATTGACGCCGCGTCGCGCGCACAAAAAGCGCAACTTTCGAGTGTGACGAAGATGTAATGAGTTATGTGAAGATTCTGTAATCTATCCAACGGGTTCGCTGGCGAGGATGGCCAGAAGCGCGAACGAGGCGAGCCAGTGTTCGCCCATGTAGTCGCCGGCCACGTGCGGCAGGCTGGCGGCCAGGTGCTCGGCGGCGGCCTCCTCGGCGACGGCGCCGACCGGGTCGCCCGGCGGCAGGGCGGCGGCCAGCTCGCGCCAGCACCAGGCCCGTGAGAAGTTGAGCCCGTCCAGGTGGGCGATCTTGCCGTCGCCGCGGTCGGAGACCGTCGCGGGGGTGAACAGCGTGGCCGGCTGACGCTGGGCGGCGTGGGGCAGGTAGGCGCGGAACCAGCGCAGGAATTCGGCGGGCGGCATCAGGCGGCGCATGCAGGCCGCGGTCATCAGGGTGGCCGAGAGGAACTCGTCGCCGGACGGCTCCCAGGCCGGCGCGTCGCGGTCGTCCAGGTGCCAGGCGCGCATCTTCTCGGTGAAGAGGACGGTCAGCGGCCTGTCGCCGGCGGCCACGGCATAGTCCTGGGCGAGCGCGATGGCGAAGGCGGTGGAGGAGTGGACGCCCGTGCGCAGCGGATAGGTGGCGCGCGGTAGGAAGTCCTGGAAGCGGGCGACGAAGACGTCGGCCAGGGGCTGGTGGGTGGCGGCCCAGGGCGCGTCATGCGCCAGGAGCTCGGCCTGCAGCTTGAGCAGCCAGCCCCAGCCGTAGGGCCGCTCGAAGCCGCGCGAGGAGGGTCTCGCCAGATAGGCGACCTCGCCGCCGACCTTCGCGGGCGTGAAGCTGTCGTCGAACAGGGCGCGGATCGCCTCGGCCTCGGGGATGTCCGGCTGGCGGCGCAGGATGGTGGCCAACAGCCAGTAGCCGTGCACGCAGGAGTGCCAGTCGAAGCTGCCGAAGAAGATGGGATGCAGGGCGCGGGGACCTTGCGCGTCGCCCGGCCCCTCCAGCACGTGATCCAGCTTGTTCGGATATTCGCGGGTGACGTGCCCCAGCGCGATGGCCGCGAACTTGGAGGCGATCTCCGGGGTCAGGCGGCTATTTCTGGAAAGCGAGGACATACATCAGCACCACGTTGACGATCAGCATGAGGAGCGCGGTCGGGACCTGGGTCTTGATCACCGCGTAGCGGTCGGGGATTTCCAGCAGGGCCGGCGGCACCAGGTTGAAGTTGGCGGCCAGCGGGGTCAGCAGGGTGCCGCAGTAGCCCGACAGCATGCCGATGGAGCAGATCACCGCGGGGTTGCCGCCGAACTGGCCGACCAGGATCGGCAGGGCCACGCCGCCGGTGAGCACGGGGAAGGCGGCGAAGGCGTTGCCCATGGCCATGGTGAAGGCCGCCATGCCCACGCAATAGACGCTGACGGCCGCCAGCCGCGTGTCCACCGGCAGGTAGGTGGTGACCAGGATCCCGATTTCCTTGCCGACTCCGGCGGCGGCGAAGACCGCGCCCAGGGCGGCCAGGTACTGCGGCAGCAGGATCGCCCAGCCGACCGTGTTGACCAGGCGTTCGCCTTCCTGCAGCGGCGCCGAAAGCGGCTGGCGCAGCAGGACGAGGGCGGCGGCGACCGCGGCGATCACCGCCAGGGCGAGCGAGATCAGGGTGGCCTGCTTGGGGTCCATCAGCGGGACGCCGCCGATCTGCACCGGCTTCAGCGCCAGGACCCCGATGGCGACCACCAGCGGTAACACCAGGGCCGGCACGAAGATCCGGTTGCCCAGCCGCTCCGCCGACGCCAGACGGTCGCCGGAGGGCGCGAGGGGCCGACCGCCGCGCCCCACCAGGCCCAGGCCGCCCAGGATGGCCAGGCCCAGGACCAGCACGCCGTTGCCGAGGTCGCCCAGCCGGTCCCCGGCCAGGAAGCCCAGCGCCGTCAGCCCCCAGAAGGCCGCGTTGCCGAAGCGTTTCGGATTGGCGGCGTCCCGGGCGCTGTAGATCGCGAAACCCGCGAAGGTCAGCCCGGCGAGCAGATAGACGAAGCCCAGCTTGATCACGGCGCGTCCCCGCCCGCGTCCGGTCCGGCGCCGCGCGCCAGGCGGAGATCGAAGAGCAGCAGGCGCACGGCGTGGATGGCGAGGGCGGCGAGCGCCGAGGGGATCGCCCACACCGACAGGCGGATTGGATCCATCACGATCTTCGCCGAGGCCAGGAAGCCGACCATCAGCAGGACCGAGCCCAGGGCCACGAAGATGTCCTCGCTGAAGAAGACCGCCACATTGTCGGTGGCCGCCGACATGGCGCGGATCGCGGCGCGGGTCTCAGGCGCCGGCGGGCCGTTGGCGCGCTCGGCGGCGGCCTCGGCCATGGGGGCCACCAGGGGGCGGATCGTCTGGGCCTGGCCGGCGATCGACATCAGCCCGATGGCGGTGGTGAGCTGGCGCAGGACCATGTAGCTGATCAGGAACCGGCCGGCCGAAACGCCCCGCAGGCGGGCGATGATGCGGGCCGCCTGTTCGCGCACCCCGGCGCGCTCAAGCGTGCCCACCAGGGGCAGGACGACCAGGTAGGCGATGCTGACGAAGCGGTTCTCGTTGTAGGCGTGGCCGAAGGCGGCCAGCACCTGCAGCGGCGTCATGTGGGCCAAGAGGCCGCTGGTGAAGGCGGCGATGACGACGACGAGCAGCGGGTTCAGGCCGACCGCGAAGCCCACCACGATCACGCCCACGCCCAGCAGGATCAGCATCCGGCCCCAAATTTCCGCGAGATCATCCAGAGAGGCGCCATAGGAGCCCGCGCCGCGGCGGCGCGCAACGGCCTATCGCTGGGCCCGCCAGGCGTCGGCGAGGCGCAGGAACCCGGCGACGTCGACGGTTTCGGCGCGGGCCTGAGGGTCGAGGCCGGCGGCCTCGATCAGGGCTTCGCCGCCCAGGGCCTTCAGACTGGCGCGCAGCATCTTGCGGCGCTGGCCGAAGGCGGCGGCGGTGAGCTTCTGCAGGGCGTCGAGCCGGGCGGGTTCCGGGCGATCGGCGCGCGGCGTCAGGCGAACTACGGCCGAATCGACTTTCGGCGGCGGGGTGAAGGCTCGCGCCGGGACTTCCATGACCATGGCCGCGTGGCTGGTGGCCTGGGCGATGACGGCGAGGCGGCCGTAGGCGGAGGTGTCCGGCGGGGCGACGACGCGCTGCGCCACCTCCTTCTGGAACATCAGGGTCATGGATGCGGGCGTCCACGGGCCGGTCAGCCACTTGATCAGCAGGGCGGTGCCGACGTTGTAGGGCAGGTTGGAGACCATGTGCCCGGGGCCGCCGCCGGCCAGGGCCGCTTCGTCGGCGGCCAGGGCGTCGGCGAAGACCAGGGTCAGCGCGCCCTGGGGCGCGGCGGCCGCCAGATCCTCCAGCAACGGGCGGAACCGTTCGTCCTTCTCGACCGCCACCACCCGGGCGCCGGCTTCAAGCAGGGCCCGCGTCAGGCCGCCGGGGCCCGGACCGACCTCGATCACCATCGCGCCGTCAGGCAACTCGGCCAGGCGGGCGATCTTGCGGGTGATGTTGAGGTCGAGCAGGAAGTGCTGGCCGAACGCCTTTTTCGCCATCAGGCCGTGCGCGGCCAGGGCGTCGCGCAGCGGCGGCAGGGCTTCGAGGGTCACGCCGCTCAGGCCGCGCGGGCCTGACCGGCCCGCGCCCTGGCCATCTCGTCGGCCAGGCGGATGGCGGCGATCAGGCTGTCGGGCCGGGCCAGGCCGCGGCCGGCGATGTCGAACGCCGTGCCGTGGTCCGGCGAGGTGCGCACGATGGGCAGGCCGAGGGTGACGTTCACCCCGCCCCAGAAGTCCAGCATCTTCACCGGGATCAGCGCCTGGTCGTGGTAGAGGCAGACGGCGGCGTCGTAGCGGGCCCGCATCTCGGCCGGGAACAGGCTGTCGGCCGGGTAGGGGCCTCGGGCGTCGACGCCCTTTTCCGCCAGGGCCTTCACCGCCGGGGCGACGATGTCGATCTCCTCGCGCCCGATGCCGCCGTCCTCGCCGGCGTGCGGGTTCAGGCCCGCCACGGCCAGACGCGGGTTGGCGATCCCGAAGTCGCGCTTCAGCGCCTGGGCGGTGACCAGGCCGACGTTGACGATGGCCTCGGCGGTGAGCTGGGCGGAAACCTGGGCCAGCGGCGTGTGGACGGTGACCAGGGCCACCCGCAGGCCGCCGGCGGTCAGCATCATCACCGGGCCGCGCGCGCCCTCGTAGCGGGTGGCGGCGGTGAGCTCGCCCAGGAACTCGGTGTGGCCGGGGAACTTGAAGCCGGCGGCGTAGAGCGGGGCCTTGGCGATGGGCGCGGTGACCACGCCGCCGGCCGCGCCGGACAGCGCCAGGCCGACGCTGGTCTCGATCCACCGGATTATCGCCGGGGCGGCGGCGGACGACGGCTGGCCGGCGACCACGGGGCTCTTCAGCCGCAGGTCGATGACCGGCAGGGCGTCGCGGAAAACCTCGGTGGCCTCGGCGGGCAGGGCGACCTTCTTCAGGATCGAGCCGCCGCCGCCGGAGGCCGAGGCCAGCGATTGGTGATCGCCCACCACCACGAATGGCGGACCGCCGTCGCGCAGCTCGTTCCACGCCTTGACGACGATCTCAGGGCCGATCCCGGCCGGATCGCCCAGGCTGAGCGCCAGCGGCTTCGGCGGGAGCGGCTTGGCCCCGCTCACGGCCGCCTACTTCTGCTCGATGGTGGCGGTCGTATGCAGATCGCGCAGGGCGCGGCGCGAGATCATCGACAGCTGCTGGCCCATCAGCCGGTTCTCGATCTGGTCGTGATCGATCTGGGCGGCGCCGGCCGAGCGCTTGCCGCAGACGGCCAGCACGTGCAGGCCGACCTTGGTGCGGATCGGCTGCGAGACCTGGCCCGGCTGCAGGGTCTTGGCGGCTTCGGCGAATTCCGGAAGCAGGTCCGAGGTCTCGGCCTCGCCCAGGTCGCCGGCGATGACGCCGGGGGTGTTGCGCACCGTGGCTTCCAGGGTGGCGCAGTCCTTGATCTGGCCGCGGACGGCGGTGAGCTTGGCCTTGGCGGCGTCCACCTCGGCGGCCGGGGCGTCGGCGGGCAGGGCGATGGCCGCCTGCTTCAGGCTGACCAGGGTCTGGCCCGCGCCGGCGCGCTTGTCGCGCAGGTAGATGATGTAGACGCCGTCCTTCACCGGGATCGGCTGCGACAGCTGGCCGGGGCGCAGCTGTTCGAGGGCGGCGTCGACCTCGGCGGGCATCTCGCCGGGGCTCACCCAGCCCGCATCGCCGCCGGCCGCGGCGGTCGAGGACGAGGAGAACTGCCGGGCGACGGCGGCGAACGGGGCGCCCTGCTGCAGTTGCGACACCAGCTGGGCGGCGCCCTTGGTCGCCTGATCCATGCCGCCGGCGCGGCTGGAGTCGATGAACACCTCGGAGATGTCGTATTGCGGCTTGGAGGCCGCGGCGACCATACGGGCCTTGGTGGCCTGGATCTGGTCCTCGCCGATGCGCAGGCGGCTGCCGTAGCGGCCGCGGATCCAGTGCTCCCAGCTGCGCTGGGCGCGGATCTGCTGGAACAGGGTCTCCTGGCTGATGCCCTGGGCCTTCAGCTGCCCCAGCAGCTGGTCGGCGGTCAGCTTGTTGCCCTGCGCCATGTCCGCGATCTCCTCGCGGACCTCCTGGTCGGAGAGGATGATCGGGAACTTCTGGTCCTTCTCGACCCGCTTCA
>JAFEDM010000119.1 GCA_018241625.1 Pseudomonadota bacterium
CAGGCAGTCGCCCCTAATAATAGTGTCGGCCGCTACGCTCATGTCTGACCCGTCGTTCGAAACACAGAGTCAGAATCTGCAGCCCTTATGGTGAAGGGTCCGTTGCCAGACTTGGTGAACCAGACCTTAAACGCGACCCTACGGCTGAGCTTCGCTTTGCCACAGGGGCGAGGCGCCACAGGTTGAAACGCCACAAGTCACGATAGGTGCAGCTCGCCCGGCGCGTGAACTTGCGAGTCGGGCGCGGCGAGCGCCCATGTCACAACCTGCGGAAATCACGGCCGATCCCGTCGCCGAAGCCGAGCGTCAACGCCGGCGGCGGCATCGCCGCGCTTTCAGGCTCGCGCTGCTGATCCTGGCGGCCATCCCGACCACGCTGCAGATCGAGCCGCGGCGCGGCGCGCGCCTGGACACCGTGCGCGTGATCGGACCGGCCGACGAGGCGTCAGGCGTGGCGGCCGGCGGCCGCCGCGCCGCCCCTGGCCGGGCCATGTCGCTGGCGAAGGCTCTGCCGCCCTACTACGGCGGCGTGCGAGAGGCGCCGCCCAGCGAGCTGGAGCTACGGTCCGCGCTTGGACCCAACCGCGTCATAAGCGCGTCCGACGCCCCGGCCCTGGTAGAAGACCCCGGAGCGGCTTTCGAACCCTCGGACGCCACCAGCCCGATCCAGCCCGCCGCCTTCTCGACGCCGGGCGGCGGCCCGCCGTCCACCTTCCCACAGCCGCCGTCCACGCCGACCCCGCCGCTGATCGCCGGCCCGGTCACCACGCCGGGGACGCCCGCCAATCCGCCCGTCACCGGGCCTGTCACCCCGACGCCGCCCGTCGTCGTCTCGCCGCCCACCACGACCAATCCGCCCACGCCGCCCACCGACGGCGGAAACCCGGTGGTCTCGCCGCCGACCGGCACGCCGGACGGGCCGCCGGTCGTCGTGGTCACCACGCCCGTCGATCCAGGCGTTCCTGGAAACCCGGATACGCCGCAGACCCCCGACGATCCGGGCGGGTTCCAACCGGGTGGCGGCGCGCCGGTCAATGTGACGGCCGTGCCCGAGCCCTCGATCTGGGTCGAGCTGATCGCAGGCTTCGGCTTGGCGGGCGGCCCCTTGCGCCGCCGCCGGCGTCAGCCGCCGACGACCTTCTTGGCCCGTTCCAGCGCCTTGGCTGTGGCCTCGCGACTGGGCTGAACCCGCGGCATGCGGTTCCAGGCGTCCAGGGCGGCCACCTTGTAGGCCTCGGCCAGGGTCGGATAGTTGAAGGTGTTCTCGACGAAGTAGTCGAGCGTCCCCTCCAGGTTCAGCACCGCCTGGCCGATGTGGATCAGCTCGGTCGCGCCTTCGCCCACGATGTGAACGCCCAGCAGGCGGCGCGTCTCGAGCGCGAAGAGCATCTTCAGGAAGCCGGAATTGATGCCCATGATGTGGCCGCGGCTGGTCTCGCGGAACCGGGCCACCCCGCACTCGTAGGGGATGCCCCGCTCGCGGGCCTGTTCCTCGCTCATCCCGATCATCGAGATCTCCGGCACCGAATAGATGCCATAGGGGAAGAACTCCGGCGCCCTGTGGGCGGGCTCGCCGAAGGCGTGGCAGGCGGCGATCCGGCCCTGCTCCATCGAGGTCGAGGCCAGGCTGGGGAAGCCGATGATGTCGCCCGCCGCATAGATGTGCGGCTGGGCGGTCTGGAAGCTGTCCTTGTCGACGGCAAGCCGGCCGCGCGCGTCGGTCTCCAGGCCGGCCGCGGCCAGGTCCAGGCCCTCGGTCGCCCCTTCGCGCCCGGCGGAGAACAGCACCATGTCGGCGTGCAGCTCCCGGTCGTCGGTGAGCTTCAGGTGGCAGTGCTGCGGCCCCACCACGTCGGCGGCCACGACCTTCGCCCCGAAGCGCACGATCACCCCGCGCTCGCGCAGGTCGTGCAGGAACTCGTCCGCCAGCTCGCGGTCCAGGAACGGCATCAGCACGCTGTTCGGCTCGATCAGGGTGACCTTCACGTCCAGGGCCGAGAAGATCGAGGCGTATTCCACGCCGATCACGCTGGCGCCGACCACCACCAGCTGGCGCGGGATGCGGGTGAGCTCGAGGATCTCGTCCGAGTCGACGACGTTCTCGCCGTCGAAGCCGATGTGCGCCGGTCGGAACGGCCGCGTGCCCACGGCGATCAGGAACTTGTCGGCGGTGTAGTCGCTCATCCCGCCCGACCCCAGCACGCTGATCGCGTGGGCGCCGGTGAAGCGGGCTACGCCCTGGATGGTCTCCACGCCGTTGCGGGCGAACTGGTGATCCAGCACGTCCACTTCGTGGCCCAGGGTGATGTCCAGCCGGCGGCGCAGGTCCTCGGCGGTGATGTGCTGCTTGGCCCGGTGGGCGGCGCCGTAGAAGCCGCGCTCGCGCCAGCCGGACAGGTTCAGCACGGTCTCGCGCAGGGTCTTGGACGGGATAGTGCCGGTGTGCACCGAGACCCCGCCGACGCGGCGGCCGCGCTCGACCACCAGCACGCGCTTGTTCAGCTTGGCCGCCTGGATCGCGCCCCGGCGCCCGGCGGGACCCGATCCGATGACGATCAGGTCGTAGTGATTGGTGTCGTGCAACGTCCCCTCCCGGCCTTCTGCGGGCGCGGTAACCTTAAGCGTCGCGGGTTAACCTGGGATTTTGGAAGACTTTACGAGGGGTTACCGCCGAACCACCGCACCTCGGCCCCATGCGCGCCGGCCTGCGCCAGCAGGGTTTCCGTCCCGCCGGGCCACATCGTCAGGCGGATATCCATCTGGGTCGTGGACCCCGGCGGCTCCATGCGCAGCCAGGCGAAGGGCGCTTCGGCGGTGGCCCGACCGCCGATCTCGGCGATGAGGGCGGCGAGCGCCGCCTGGCTCTCGGCCGGCATGTATTGCCAGAACACCGAATGGTAGAGGACCGTCGCGGTCCCGGCCCTGGGCGTGACCCTGGCGCGGACCCAGTCGACGGCGTCGGCCGCCTCCACCTTCGTCCCCTGGGCCAATGCCACCGCGATGGCGGCGTCCAGCCGCGCCAGCCGCTCGGTCTGGTCGGCCCAGATGTAGGACTTCAGCCGCCGCCGCTGGACCGGATCGGCCAGGTCGATCGGCCGCCGGTCACAGGCCGCGCGCTCGACTACCGAGACCCGTGCGTCCACCGGCGGCGCCCCGCCGTCCCAGGCCGTGTCGATCCGGACCGCCGCCGCGGGATCGCCCCACGCCGCCGCGCCCAACCGATAGCGATAGCGGTCCCAGGACAGGTTCAGCCCCGCGCTGGCGGCGATCTCGAAGCAGCGTAGCGGCAGGCCCGTCGCCTTGGCGATCTCCAGGAAGCCGCCCAGCAGGGCGACGGCGCGGCGCACCTCGTTGGTCTGCGGCTCGTGGGCCATGAACCGCGCCAGCCGCTCGCGGCGCTCGACCATGGCGATGCTCACCGCCGCCCAGATCGCCTCGGCGTCCAGGGCCGCATAGGCTACCGCCGTCGCCGGGTCGTCGCCGCTCAGCGCCAGTTCGTGCCAGGACCCGATCAGCCGCAAGGGCGCGGCGTCAGCCATCTGCGTCTTCAGGTCGGCGTCTTCCCACGGCGCCATCAGCGCCTTCACCGGGCCGCCCGCCAGCCAGTCGGCCGCCGCCCGGTCCAGCAGGTGGCCGTTCAGGGGCGAGCCCATGCCTCGGCAGACGCCCGCCTGCAACATCAGGCCTTTCACCACATCGGGCGGATTGGCGGAAAGAGGGCGCGCCGGATCGCTCACGCCCTCATCGCGCGCCCGGCGCTCTTGGGGGTCAAGCTTGATTCAGCCGGTCAATCTCCAGGGAGAAGCGCGTTCCGCCACTTGTGGGAAGAGGCGGATCCGCGCCAGACGCTGGACCCGGGACGGCTTGGGGGCCTTGCCCGCGCGTGGGGCGCGCGCCACGGTCCAAGCTTGGTCAACCCTCGCGGTTGGCCCAGTGGCTTTGCGGATGAGGGACGGAAGAATGGATCGCGGCAGGGCAAGGTGGTTGTGGGTCATCGCGGCGTTGATGCTCAGCGTTGCGCCGGTCTGCGCCTGCGCACAGGACCTCTGCGCCCCCAGCGAGGCCACGGATCCTCAGCCCCTGCACATCAACGGCTCCACGCCGTTCGTCTACAAGAGCGTCGGCGGCGTCGACCTGCGGCTCCACGTCTTCAGGTCGGCTGCCAACAAGCCCGGCGATAGGAAACCCGCCCTGGTGTTCTTCACCGGCGGCGGGTTCTTCTTCGGCGACATCCGCAGGTATCAGACGCAGGCGACCCACCTGGCGCTCAAAGGACTGGTGACCGTCCTGGTCGACTACCGCGTCAAGTGCCGGAACGGATCGACCATCATGGACTCGGTCTCGGACGGCAAGTCGGCCATGCGATGGGTCCGCGCGCACGCCGACGAACTCGGCGTCGATCCATCGCGCATCGCCGCGGTGGGCAGTTCCGCCGGCGCCTTGATGGCGGCGGCTGCGGCGGTGGTTCCCGACTTCGACGATCCCGCGGACCCGAAGGTCGACGCCCGGCCGAATGCGCTCGTGCTCTACAATCCCGCGCTCTCGATGACCTCGCCGACGGTCGTCAACAATCTCACCAGGAACTGGGGCTCGGCCGTCGCCGCCCATGCCCGCGACTTCTCACCGATCGATCACCTCGATAGCCGCCTGCCGCCGACGATCATTTTCCAAGGCACGGCCGACAAGGGCGTCTCGCCGGAGACGGTCCAGGCGTTCTGCCGCCGCGCGCGGACGTTGAAGTCGCGTTGCGAGGTGGTCCTCTATCCCGGCGCGCCACATGGGTTTTCCGAGGTCTGGCTCGGGCTGCAGGATCCGGTCAATTTCCCGCGGACCGAGTTCTGGGCCGAGGACACCAGCCGCCGGACCGACCGGTTTCTCGCCAGCCTGGGGTGGCTGCCGTCGCATTGAGCGACGGGTCTCGTCCCCGCCGTCCGCCGTCGCGGCGCCAGATCAGTCCTCGAACGCCAGCGGGCTCTGTTTCAGCGGTTGCCCCGCCAGCACCAGCTTCACCGGCGACCAGCCCATGCGGTGGATCGCGCAGGGCCCCAGGGTCTCCAGCGCCGTCACATGCACCTCGGCGTGATAGCCCTTGTGGCTGGCGAAGCCGTAGCCCGGATAGACCGCGTCCATTTCGATCATCAGCCGGTCGCGCGCCACCTTGGCCAGGATCGAGGCCGCGGCGATCGACTTCGACTTGCCGTCGCCGCCCACCACCGTCTTCACCTCGCACGGCAGGTCGAAGCGGTAGTTGCCATCCACCAGGGCGAAGGTGGGCGCGGTCGACAGCCCTTCCACCGCCCGGCGCATGGCCAGGCCCGCGGCGTGCAGGATGTTGAGGGCGGCGATCTCCTCGACGCTGGCGAAGGCCACGCACCAGGCCACCGCCTTCTTCTTGATCTCGACCTCCAGGGTTTCGCGCGCCTTGGCGGTGAGCTTCTTGGAATCGTCCAGCCCCTTGGGCGTGCGCCTGGGGTCGAGGATCACGGCCGCCGCGCTCACCGGTCCAGCCCACGGGCCACGCCCGGCCTCGTCCACGCCGCAGACCGGGCCGCCGACGAAGGCCTTCTCCAGCAGGAAGGTGGGTCCCCGGGCCACGGCTAGTCGGCCGTATCCACGGCGACCACGCGCTGGGTGTGCTTGTCGAAGCTGACCCGCACCAGGGCCGGGCCGCCCTTGGCTTCGGCGGGGCGATAGTAGGTCACCACCCAGACGGTGTTGTAGTCGGCGATCTGGGCGCGCCAGTCGACATAGGCGTCCATGTGCCGGCGCGTCAGCTCCTCGCGCGCCAGCTTCAGGGCCTTCTGCTGGTTGATGTCGCCGATGTGCACGGGCCCGACCGAGGTCTGGCAGGCGGTCAGGCCGACCGCGGCGGCCAGCGCCAGGCCCGGATACGCCTTCATCGCCCCTGCCCCATCGCCGTGATCGGCCCATGCCGGAAGCAGCAGGTCAGGTGGTCGTTGACCAGGCCCGTCGCCTGCATCCAGGCGTAGACGATCACCGGCCCCACGAACTTGAAGCCCTTGGCCTTCAGCGCCTCGGAGACCTCGACCGCCAGCGGCGTCTGGGCCGGCACGTCGCCGATGGCCACGCAGCCGCTCTGCACCGGCTTGCCGCCCACGAAGCCCCAGCAGAAGTCCGAGAAGTCCTCGCCCGCGTCGCGCATGGCCAGGTAGATCCTGGCGCTTTCGATGGCCGCATCGATCTTGGCGTTGGAGCGCACGATGCCGGCGTCGGCCATCAGCCGCGCGCGGTCGGCGTCGCCGTAGGCCGCCACCTTTTCCGGATCGAACCCGTCGAAGGCCGCGCGGAACGCCTCGCGCTTCCGCAGGATGGTGATCCAGGCCAGGCCTGCCTGGAACCCGTCCAGCACCAGCTTTTCCCACAGCGCGCGCGCATCGTACTCCGGCACGCCCCACTCGGTGTCGTGATAGGCCTCGTAGAGCGGGTCGCCGGCCATGCCGCGCCAGCCGCATCGGATCGGGGTGTCAGCCATGCGCCGCACTCTTCGCCGAGCCGACGAGTCCGTTCAAGCGCCAGATCGTTCGCCGCGCCACGAAGGCTTCGAACTGTCACAGGCCGACCGCGCGCCTTTCAGGATGCTGCGCCGTTTCCATTCCGCCGGGCGCTGATACTGTGAATGTGGCTTGGGGAGCTGCGGCATGAAACTTCGAGGGCTGGCGGGGATCGCGGGCGCGCTGAGCCTGGTGGCGCTGGCCGGGCCGGGCGCGCGCGCGGCGGGGCCGGCCTACGACCTGGTGATCATCGGCGGCCGGGTCATGGACCCAGAGACCGGCGC
>JAFEDM010000011.1 GCA_018241625.1 Pseudomonadota bacterium
GAGACGAACACCGCGCCCGCCTTGGGCAGCACCGTGCCGCCGCCGAGCTGGCTCTTGGCGAAGGCGCGCGCGAAGGCCGGGCCCACGCCCTCGCCGTCGCGCACCCAGTCCAGGCCCATCACCTCGCCGGTGGAGCGCATCTCCGGCCCCAGCACCGTGTCCACGCCGGGGAAGCGGGCGAACGGGAAGACGGCTTCCTTGACCGCAATGTGGTCGTAGGGGTTTTCCGCCAGGGCGAAGTCCGACAGCGGCTCGCCGGCCATCACCTTGGCGGCGATCGCGGCCAGCGGCTGGCCGATGGTCTTGGCCACGAAGGGCACCGTGCGGCTGGCGCGCGGATTGACCTCGAGGACGAAGATCCTGGGCTCGGCCGAGTGCGGCTCCTCGATGGCGAACTGCACGTTCATCAGGCCGCGCACTTCCAGCGCCCGGGCCATTTCCTCGGTCTGGCGCTTCAGCTCGGCGATGGTCTGCGGCTTCAGCGAGAACGGTGGCAGGGAGCAGGCGCTGTCGCCGGAGTGCACGCCGGCCTCCTCGATGTGCTCCATCACGCCGGCCACGAAGACCTCGCCCTTGGCGTCGCACAGGGCGTCCACGTCCACCTCGGTGGCGCGGGAAAGGTACTGGTCGATCAGGACGGGACTGTCGCCCGACACCTGCACGGCGGTGCGGATGTAGCGGTCGAGCTGTTCGTCGTCGCGGACGATCTCCATGGCGCGGCCGCCCAGCACGTAGGAGGGCCGGATCACCACCGGATAGCCGACCTTGTGGGCGCCTTCGAACGCCTCGTCGCGGCTGCGCGCGATGGCGTTGACCGGCTGGGCGATCTTCAGCCGGTGCAGCAGCTGCTGGAACCGCTCGCGGTCCTCGGCCAGGTCGATGGCGTCGGGGCTGGTGCCCAGGATCGGGATGCCGGCGTCCTCCAGCGGCTTGGCCAGTTTCAGCGGCGTCTGGCCGCCGAACTGCACGATCACGCCCAGCAGGGTCCCGTTCGACTGCTCGACGTGGATCAGCTCCAGCACGTCTTCGGCGGTCAGCGGCTCGAAGTAGAGGCGGTCGGAGGTGTCGTAGTCGGTCGACACGGTCTCCGGGTTGCAGTTGACCATGATCGACTCCACGCCGATCTCGTCGAGCGCGAAGGCCGCGTGGCAGCAGCAGTAGTCGAACTCGATGCCCTGGCCGATGCGGTTCGGGCCGCCGCCCAGGATGATCGCCTTCCTGCGGTCGCTGGGCTCGCTCTCGCAGTCCGGCTGCTGACCCAGCGCGCCAGTCTCATAGGTCGAATACATGTAGGGCGTCTCGGCCCGGAACTCGCCGGCGCAGGTGTCGATGCGCTTGAACACCGGCCGCACGCCCAGCGCGCGCCGCGCGTCGCGCACCCGCGCCTCGGTCGAGCCGGTCAGCTTGGCCAGGCGCGCGTCGGAGAAGCCCTGGGCCTTCAGCGCCCGCATGCCTTGAGCAGAGGTCGGCAGGCCTTCGAAGGCGATGCGCTTCTCCTCGGCCACCAGGTGGGCGAGCTGGCGCAGGAACCAGGGTTCGTAGGAACACGCGGCGTGGACGTCCTCGACGCTGAGGCCATGGCGGAAGGCCTGGGCGATGACCCGCAGGCGGTCCGGCGTCGGCTGGCCCAGCGCGCGGATGATCGCCGCGTGGCCCATCTCCGGATCCGACGCGTTCTCGATCTCCACCTCGTCCAGGCCCGACAGGCCGGTTTCGAGGCCGCGGAGCGCCTTCTGGAGGCTCTCGGCGAAGGTGCGCCCGATGGCCATGACCTCGCCGACCGACTTCATGGAGGTGGTCAGATAGGGTTCGGAGCCCGGGTACTTCTCGAAGGCGAAGCGCGGGATCTTGGTGACGACGTAGTCGATGGAGGGCTCGAACGAGGCGGGCGTCGCGCCCGTGATGTCGTTCATCAACTCGTCCAGCGTGTAGCCCACGGCCAGGCGGGCGGCGACCTTGGCGATCGGGAAGCCGGTGGCCTTGGACGCCAGCGCCGACGAGCGCGACACCCGCGGGTTCATCTCGATGACCACCATCCGCCCGTCGGCGGGATTGACCGCGAACTGGACGTTGGAGCCGCCGGTCTCCACCCCGATCTCGCGCAGCACGTCGATCGAGGCCTTGCGCATCCGCTGGTATTCCTTGTCGGTCAGCGTGAGCGCGGGGGCGACGGTGATCGAATCGCCGGTGTGGACCCCCATCGGGTCGATGTTCTCGATGGAGCAGACGATGATGCAGTTGTCCGCCTTGTCGCGGACGACCTCCATTTCGTACTCCTTCCAGCCGAGCACGCTCTCCTCGATCAGCACCTCGGTGGTCGGCGACAGGTCGAGGCCGCGCTCGACGATCTCGCGGAATTCCTGGGCGTTGTAGGCGATGCCGCCGCCGGTGCCGGCGAGCGTGAAGCTGGGCCGCACGATGGCCGGCAGGCCCACGAACTCCAGGCCCTCCATGGCCTCGTCCATGGTGTGGGCGGCCTTGGACTTGGGGCTTTCCAGCCCCAGCTTGTCCATGGCGTCGCGGAACTTCTGGCGGTCCTCGGCCTTGTCGATCACCTCGGCCCGGGCGCCGATCATCTCGACGCCGTATTTCTTGAGCACGCCGGAGTTCTCCAGCGCCAGCGCCGTGTTCAGCGCCGTCTGGCCGCCCATGGTCGGGAGCAGGGCGTCGGGCCGTTCCTTGGCGATGATCTTCTCCACCATCGCCGGGGTGATCGGCTCGATGTAGGTGGCGTCGGCGACGTTCGGATCGGTCATGATCGTCGCCGGGTTGGAGTTCACCAGCACGATCCGGTAGCCCTCGGCGCGCAGCGCCTTGCAGGCCTGGACCCCCGAATAGTCGAACTCACAGGCCTGACCGATGACGATCGGCCCCGCGCCGATGATCAGGATCGAGGATATGTCGGTGCGTTTGGGCAATCTCGTCTCGCGCGCGAGGGCGTGCGCGCATCGCAATGCGGCCGCCCGGTCAGAACTGCAGGTTAAGCCGCCCGTTTAGAGACGCGCGTTCCGACGCGCAACCCCACCCTCACCGTGGCTGGCGCGGTTCTTGAAAATCCCCGGTTTCCGGAGGCCGGGCGTCCAGCTTTGGCATACGGGGTTGCCCCGACGTCGTTCCGCGGGCAACGTCTGGGTCGTAACCTGGGCCTTGCGCCCGCTTAGCGAGTTCGAGTCGTTACCTTGGCCGCCGCAACCACCCCAGACGAGCTTGCCGCCCTCATGCGCCGCTGCGCCTCGGGGGAGCGCGCAGCCCTGCGACAACTTTACGACGCCACCTCATCGAAGCTTTTTGCCGTCTGCCTTCGTATCCTCTCCGACCGCGAGGAGGCCGAGGACGTTTTGCAAGAGGTCTATGTCACAGTTTGGCGTCGTGCGGACCGCTTCGATGCGGCGCGCGCGAGCGTCATGACCTGGGTCTCCACGATCGCCCGCAACCGGTCGATCGATCGTCTTCGGGCGCGCGGTCCGTTGGCTTACGCGGACCAGGTCGACGACCTGGAGATCCCGGACGGCGGTGTCAGCGCCGAGACCTTGATGGTCGCGGCGGGCGAGGAGGGGCGGCTTCATCACTGCCTCGGCGAGCTGGACCCCCGCACGGAAAAGGTCATCCGCACCGCCTTCTTCGAGGGCGTGACCTATGAGGCGCTCGCGCGCCGCATGGACACGCCATTGGGCACAGTAAAGAGCTGGGTGCGCCGGGGCCTGGCTAAGCTTAAGGGGTGTCTGTCGCAATGAGCGAAGCACCGGAACTCTCGGAACTCGAGGCCCTCGCCGCGGAGCATGCCCTGGGCGTGCTGACCTCGGCGGAACGGCGTGAGGCCGAAGCGCGCATGGCGTCCGACCCGGCCTTCGCGGCCGAGGTGGAGGCGTGGCGCGCCCGGCTGATGCCGATGGCGGAGAATGTGGTGGGCATCGCCGCGCCGCAGGCCCTGTGGCTGCGGATCGAGCGCTCGCTCGGCGCCAACGACAACCAGGAAACCGGTCGTGGCCTGCGCTTCTGGCGCGGCACGGCGGCGGGCTCCCTGACCCTGGCGGCCGCCAGCGTGGCGGTGGCGGTCATGCTGGCCAACCAGCCGACCCGGACGGTGGTCGCGCCCACCGGGCCGGTGGCCCAGGGCCAGCTGCTGGACGCCAGCTTGGTCAGCCAGACCGGCCAGCCGGTGCCGCTGTTCGTCGCCGCCTACGACCCGACGCGCAAGGCGCTGATCGTCACCTCGCTGGTGACGCCCAACAACGACCCGGCGCACGTGCACGAACTCTGGGTGATCCCGGCCGACGGCAAGCCGCGGCCGCTGGGCATCCTCGAGCCTGGCAAGACCAAGGCGATCCCGATGCCCGAGAAGCTGCTGCCCTCGCTGGCGGCGGGCTCGGCGCTGGCCGTCTCGCTCGAACCGCCGGGCGGCTCGCCCAAGGTCGACACGCCCACCGGCCCGATCACCGCCGTCGGCAAGCTCGCCAAGATCTAGCGCCGCCTAGCGGCCGCCGTCGGGCGGCTGCGCCACGAAGGCGTGGCGGTGATGCTTGTGCGGCCGTCGCGCGGCGGAGGTGTGGTTCACCAGCCGCTGGCCAACGAACTCCTCAGGGTGCGTGCCGTAGCGGTCGGTGACGATTTCCGACGAGCCGTTGGTCGCCGTGTCGCCGATATGCATGCTCCGCTGCTCCCCAGGCGTCGGCTGCGCCAGCGCCGCGCCGGCGACCATCGCGAGGCCCAGCGCGGGCACCATAATCTTCACCATTGTACAAAACTCCTCAGGTGCAGAGGAGAACGGGCAGGTCGGAGCGCGGTTTCGAATTGGTCCACGAACCACACGAAGCGACATATAGTTCCTGTATTGTTCTCGTCTTCAGGTGCTGCTAGCTTTCCAATGGAATGACCCACGGAACACACGGACCACACGGAAATCTGCTCTTTGCGGAGGAGACGTTTCGAATTCGTGGCGTCGCGTTCGAGGTGTATCGAGCGATGGGGGCGGGATTTCTGGAAGCCGTCTATCAGGAATGTATGGCGATCGAGTTCGCCGCGCAGGACATCCCTTTCTCTGCGCTGAGGCCCCTGGCTTTATCCTACAAGGGACACGAACTTCGCCAGAGCTATGTGCCTGATTTCATTTGCTTCGATCGGATCGTCGTGGAATTGAAAGCGACGCGCGAAATCGCGCCCGAGCATCGGGCGCAAACAATCAACTATCTGCACGCGGCCGGTTTGAAGCTCGGACTGCTCATCAATTTCGGCGCAATGCCAGGAGTCCGGATCGAGCGCTTCGCGCTCTGAATTCTTCCGTGTGTTCCGTGTATTCCGTGGTTCTAAATTCTACTTCTTCCCGTCCATCATCTCCGCGAACCGCTCGAACAGGTAGAGGCTGTCCGTGGGGCCGGGGGAGGCTTCGGGGTGGTGTTGGACGCTGAACACCGGCTTGTCCTTCAGCGCGATGCCGGCATTGGTGCCGTCGAAGAGCGAGACGTGGGTCTCGACGACCGGCTCGGGCAGGCTCTCGCGGTCGACGGTGAAGCCGTGGTTCATGGAGACGATCTCCACCTTGCCGGTGGTCAGGTCCTTTACCGGGTGGTTCGCCCCGTGGTGGCCCTGGTCCATCTTCACGGTCTTCGCGCCCACCGCCAGCGACAGCATCTGGTGGCCCAGGCAGATGCCGAACACCGGGGTGCCGCTGTCGATCAGCTTCTTGATCTCCGGGACGGCGTATTCGCCGGTGGCCGCCGGGTCGCCGGGGCCGTTGGACAGCAGGACGCCGTTCGGCTTGCGGGCCAGAATCTCCTCGGCGGTGGTCTTGGCCGGC
>JAFEDM010000120.1 GCA_018241625.1 Pseudomonadota bacterium
AGCAGGTGGCGGTGGCGGCCGATGCGCTTACGCGGATCAAGGCGGCGGCGACCAAGCCGCCAGTGGTGCTGGTCGACCCGATCCTGGGCGACGAGCCCAAGGGTCTCTATGTGCGGCCGGAGGTGGCCGAGGCGGTCGAGGCGCGCCTCATCCACCTGGCCGACTGGATCACGCCCAACCTGTGGGAGCTGCGCTTCCTGGCCGACGCACCGGTGGACAACCTCAAGCAGATCGCGGCGGCGGCCCGCAAGCTGGGCAAGCCCGCGCTCGTCACCTCCGTGCCGGCCGGTGACGGCGAGATCGGCCTGCTGCTGGTCCAGGGCAAGGCGGCGCGGCTGTTCGCCCATCCGCGCCTCGAAAAGGCGCCGAACGGCACCGGCGACCTGGTGGCCGCGAGCTTCGGCGCCGGGCTGGTGGAGGGCCTGAGCCCCGAAGCGGCGGCCGAACGGGCGGCGCGCGCGGCCAGCGAAAGCGCCCAGGCGGCGCAGGATTGGGCGGCCCCGGAGCTGCCGATCGTGGCGCTGGGCGAACGGCTGCTGCGCCCGACCGCGAAGCTCCGCGTCGAGGACCTCTAGGCGGCGACGGCGACCCGGCCGGCGAGCCGCAGCCAGGTCAGCCAGGCGGCGCAGGCGCCCGCCGCCAGCACCACCGGCAACAGGCTGATCAGCACCTGCTCGGGCGTGCGGCCGGCGTTCAGCAGCACGGCCGCCAGCGTCGGGCCGGCCAGGGCGCCGACCCGCGTGGCGCCCACCGCGGCGCCCAGGCCCGCGCCGCGCACCCGGGCCGGATAGCAGTCGCCCGCCGCGCCGTAGAGGATCACGTTCAGCGCCAGCACGCCCGCGCCCAGCAAGCCCGCCGCGAACGCCGTGCCGAGGAGTTGGGCCGGCGCCTCGGCCACCAGCAGCAGAGCGACCGGGATCGCCGCGACACTGGCCGCCACGCCCCAGGGCCGCGCCCGGGTGTCCAGGGACCAGCCCGCCAGGAAGGCCCCGCCGGCGCCCAGCAGGTTGAACGCAGTCTGGGCCAGGGCGGCGTCGCTCTTCGAGAGGCCGCGCGCCTGCAGCAGCAGCGGCAGCCAGTTCAGCATCAGGTGCAGGGTGAGGGCCGCGGCGAGGAAGCCGGCCCAGATCACCAGGGTGCGCGGCAGGCGGCCTTCGCTGAAGACCTCCAAGATGGGGCCGGCTTCGCGCGCCGCGGTCCCGCCCGCCGGCCCCTCGCGCAGGGCGACGATCAGCAGGAAGGCGACCACGACCGGCGCCGCGCCGCCGACGAAGAACAGCTCGCGCCAGCGGCTGGGCCCTAGCCCCAGCACCAGCAGGCTGGCCAGCGAGCCGCCCACCGGCATGCCGACGAAGGTGAAGCCGATCACCGCGTTGCGGGCGCGCGCGGCGGTGACGTCGGTGACCAGGGCGATCATGTTGGGCATGGCGCCGCCGAGGCCCAGGCCGGTGGCCAGGCGCGCGACGGTCAGCGCCGGCACGCTGGGCGCCAGGCCGTTCAGCACGGAACAGGCGCCGAAGGCCAGTAGCGAGACCACCAGCACCGGCTTGCGCCCGACCCGGTCGGCCAGCGGCCCGCCGACCAGGGCGCCGATCACCAGGCCCAGGTTGGCGGCGGCGAAGAACAGGCCGAGTTGGCCGGGCGTCGGTTTGAAGTCGTGGCCGATGCCGGCGGCGGCGACACCCGCCGACTGCACGTCGAAACCCTCGCACATGGCGGCCACGAAGCAGAGCGCCACGATCAGCGCGACCCCACCGCCGCGCCTTGCGAGGTCATTCATCGGCCGGCCCTCCCTAGGTGACGTCGAGAGCCTAGTGAGAGTCAGTTTCGGCGGCCAGCGCCGGCGCGCTATAGGTCGGCCCATGCCGCGCGACGCGATAAGGCTGGTGATCGAGGGCCGGGTCCAGGGCGTGGGCTTCCGCTGGTGGACCGTGGGTGTGGCCCGCAGGCTGGGGATCGCCGGCTGGGTGCGCAACCGGCGCGACGGGGCCGTCGAAATCCTGGCCCTGGGCGACCAGGCGCAGTTGCTGGACTTCCTGCGGACCTGCAGTCAGGGTCCGGTGGGCGCGACGGTGACCCATGTCCACCAGGAGATGGCGGACGACGACGGCAGCACGGCCTTCGAACAGCGGGAGACCGTGTGAGCGACATCGAGATCCATGGCCACGCACCGGCGCGTTTCGCCGCGGTGAAGGACGCCATGGCCGCGAGCTTCGCGGCGGGCGAGGAGCTGGGCTGCCGCTTCACCCTGGTCGAGGCGGGTGAGGTGGTGGTCGACCTCTGGGCCGGCTGGGCCGATCGCGCGCGCACGCGGCCCTTCGACGAGGCGACCCTGACGCCGATCTTCTCGACCACCAAGGCGCTCGCCGCCCTGCTGATTGCCCGGCTCGTGGACCAGGGGAAGCTGGACTACGGACAGACGGTCGCCTCGGTATGGCCGGAGTTCGGCCAGGCCGGAAAGGCTTCGATCACAGTCGAGCAATGCATGTCACACCAGGAGGGCCTCTCTGGCTTCCTCGAGCGGATGGACCCCGCGGACTGGTTCGACTGGGACCTGATCTGCGCGCGGCTGGCGGCCATGGCGCCGATCTGGCCGCCCGGGACCGCCAGCGGCTACCACCCGATCACCTACGGCTTCATCGCCGGCGAGATCTTCCGGCGGATCGACGGGCGGACCATGGACGTGGCCCTGCGCGCGGACCTGGCGGAGCCCTTCGGCCTGGACCTGTGGATCGGGGCGCCCGACTCCGAGATCGCCCGCATCCCCGAGCTGCAGCGGCCGAACGCCCTGCCGGATTTCGGCCAGCGCAACGACGCCACGCGGGCGGCTTTCCTGACACCGTGGGCCCAGCCGGGCGGCAAGGGCGCCGACGCCCTGCGCCGCCTCGCCCTGCCCTCCGCCACCGGCCACGCGACCGCGCTGGCGCTGGCGCGGCTGATGGGCGCCCTGGCCGACGACGGCTGGCTGGACGGCGAGACCATCCTCTCCCCCGCGGTGATCGCCGAGGCGGCGCGCTCGCGCATCCGCGGCCAGGACCTGGTGCTGCCGTTCGAAATGAGTTGGGGCGCGGGTTTCATGCGCAACGAGACGGTGCATCCCTGGGGTCCGGGGAACGAGACCTTCGGCCATTCCGGCTGGGGCGGCTCCTGCGCCTTCGCCGATCCGGAGCGGAAGCTGGGCGGCGCCTATGTGATGAACCGGCAGTCGGCCGAGCTGCTGAACGACCGCAGGCCCCGGCGGTTGATCGAGGCGGCCTATGGCGGGCTTTAGGCCCCGGAGAAGCGGATGCCCGAAGACAGGCTGCCCCTGCTGACCTTCGCCGATACGGCGTCGCTCGAACGGTGGCTGGACGAGCAGGACGAGACCTCTCCGGGCGCCTGGCTCCGGTTCGCCAAGCAGGGCGCTCCGGAACCGACCGTGAGCAAGTCGGACGCGATCGACTGCGCCCTGGCCTACGGTTGGGTGGATGGCCAGCTTGGCCGGGTCGACGCCCACTACTTCAAGACCCGCTTCACGCCGCGGCGGTCCAGGAGCGCCTGGTCGCAGATCAACTGCCGGCGGGTCGAGAGGCTGGAGCAGGCCGGTCGCATGCGGCCGCGGGGACGCGCCCAGGTCGATGAGGCCAAGGCGGATGGACGCTGGGCGGCGGCCTACGCCGGACAGGCCGAAGCCACGGCGGACGCCGACCTGCACGCCGCGCTCGACGCCAGCCCCGCCGCGCGCGAACTCTTCGACGCGCTGGACTCGGCGAACCGATATTCGATCCTCTACCGCGTGCAGCAGGCCAGGACGGCGGAGAAGCGGGCCGCGAAGATCGCCGAGATGGTGGCCATGCTCGGCCGGGGCGATACCTTCCACCCCCGGAAGGCCAAGCGCGCCCGCTAGGCGGCGAGCGCGCCGGGCCGTTCGGACGTCACGTCGTCAATCCCAGAAGGGCTCGGTCGCCTCCAGGCGCTCTAGCGCCTTGTTCGCCTGCTTGATCAGCTCCGGCTTCGTCGTGCTTCGGCGGCCGACCAGCTCGCCGGCGGCGAAAGCGGCGTCCGAGGCCAGCCCCAGCCCCGCGATGGTCGGCTCGGCGGTGACGATGTCGTTGAGCTGGCCCAGCGCATCCTGCAGGTCCTTCAGGTGGCGCAGGTAGCGCTGGACGGACTTGTCGCCATACAGGCCGGCGAACGCCTCGGCGGCGTAGCGCAGCTTCTTGGCCTCGATGCGCAGGTGGTGGCGGTCGGTATCGTCGCCGTCCCGGGCCCGGTCGCCGCGCTTCTCCAGCTTCTTGCGGTGGCGCTTCAGCGCGTGACGGGCGAACCGGTGGGCCGGCTCGCCGGCGCCCGGCGCCTCCATCCACTCGCCGGTCTCCACCCAGGCGGCGGCGTCGATCATCAGGCCGCGGAACCGCTCGGAGGCGCAGGACTCGGCGGCATGCTTCCAGGCGGCCAGCCGCGCGAGGTCGATCGCCGACCGCAGCGCCTTCATGCCCGGCGGCGGATGGTCGCCCGCCTCGGCCGCTTGCACCGTCTCGTCGGCGAAGACATCCAGGTTCCGCGCCGTGTCGCAGGTTCCGGACAGCCACTTCAGGTCGGCCTTCACGGTCTCCAGGCCTTCGCCCTCCAGCACCGGCTTGAAGGTGGTGAGCGCGCTTCGGAACCGCCGCGCGCCGACCCGCAGCTGATGCACGGCCTCCGCCTGCGGGGCCTCGCGCAGCACCGCGGCGTTTGCGGCGATCTGGGCCAGGGCGCGGCCGGCGACAGCGCGGAAGGCCTCCGCCACGGTGGCCTGCGCCGGGAACTCCACCTTGCCGCCCTTGAGCGCCGCCGTCAGGGGCTCGCCAGCCACCAGGTCCTGGCCCCGGGCCGCCTTGCTCTCGAAGGCCAGGTAGAGCGGGGCGGCGCCCGAGAGCTCGCGGGCGAGCGCGAACAGGGCGACAGGCGGCCCGGACTTCAGCTCAAGTTCTACCTCGCAAATCGGGCTCTTCCGCTCGCCGCCGGAGACCTCGCCCTGGTCCAGGGCGAGCTCGATCTCGGCGCCCTTGTAGCGGAAGGTCCGCTGGCGGCGCACGACCCGGACGTTGAAGGCCGGCTTCAGATCCGCGCCCTGCGGCAGCAGTTGCGGCAGCGGATCCAGGGCCGGATCGGGCGCCAGGCCCTCGATCGGCGCCTCATGCTCCTCGCGGACAAGGCCCTGGCCCCGCTTCAAGGTCTGGACGCGCCGGCCCTTGTGCTCGCGCACCCGCAGCGAGGCGCCTGCCTTCTGCAGCGCCAGGTCCGGGGTGTCGAAATAGACGCTGATCAGCTCTCGGGTCTCGTCGTCGCCGGCCGGCGCTGCGGCCAGCACCGCGGCCAGGTCCTCCGGCGTGCAGGCGAACTTCAGCTCGATTTCGCGGCCGTCGCTCATCGCACACCTCCGGTTGCGGCTTCCCTGCGCGTCACGCTATGTCGGCGGCCCATCCGCGTCCCTTGGAGCTTCCCATGACCGCGTCCGGCCCCGCATCAAGTTTGGAGAACACGGCGAGCGGACGTCTTGATCCATCGCAACCACGCCACGACTGGACGCTGGACGAGGTGGAGGCGCTGTTCGAGCTTCCGTTCACCGATCTGGTCTTCCGCGCGGCCGAGGTTCATCGGCGGTGGTTCGATCCGGCGGAACTCCAACTCTCCCAGCTTTTGTCCGTCAAGACCGGCGGTTGCCCCGAGAACTGCGGCTATTGCAGCCAGAGCCAGCACTTCAAGACCGCGACCCAGGCCTCCAAGCTGATGGACGCCGACGACGTGATCGCCCAGGCGGCGCAGGCCAAGGCGGGCGGCGCGCAGCGTTTCTGCATGGGCGCGGCCTGGCGCGACCTGAAGGACCGCGACACGCCGAAGGTGGCGGCGATGATTTCGGGCGTGAAGGCGCTGGGCCTGGAGACCTGCGCCACCCTGGGCATGCTGACGGGCGACCAGGCCAAGGCGCTGAAGGACGCCGGCCTCGACTACTACAACCACAACCTCGACACCGGCCCGGACTATTACGACAAGGTGGTCACCACCCGGACCTACCAGGACCGGCTGGACACGCTCGCGGCGGTGCGCGAGGCCGGGATCAACACCTGCTGCGGCGGCATCGTCGGCATGGGCGAGACGCGCCGCGACCGCGCGGGCCTGCTGCACCAGCTGGCCATCCTGCCGGAGCATCCGCAGAGCCTGCCGATCAACGACCTGATGCCGATCCCGGGCACGCCGCTGGGCGGCTCCGAACCGGTCGATGGGCTGGAGTTCGTGCGGATGATCGCGGTCGCGCGCCTGGTGTGCCCAAAGTCGATGGTGCGCATCGCCGCCGGGCGCGAGCACATGAGCCGCGAGCTGCAGAGCCTGTGCTTCCTGGCCGGCGCCAATTCCGTCTTCATCGGCGCGCGGCTGCTCACCACCAACAATCCGGACCAGGACAAGGACGCGGCGTTCCTCAGTGAGCTGAAGATGCGGCCGTTGGGGTCGAAGGAGACTGTCGAAGCCTAGGCCTGCACCACGCCGCGGATCGCCCGGGTCAACAGGGCGAGCTCGTCGTCGGAGGTGACGTAGGCCGGCGTCAGATAGACCACCTTGCCCATCGGGCGGATCCAGGCGCCGGCCTCGGCGAAGCGCGCGCACCAGGCCTGGACCGGCACGGGCGCGTCGAATTCCACGGCGCCGATCGCGCCCAGGGTGCGCACATCGACCACGCCCGGCGCGCCGCGACAGGGCGCGAGCCCCTCGGCCAGCCCCGCCGAGAGCCGCGCCACGTCGGCCTTCCAGGCGCCGGTCTCGAAGAGATCCAGGCTGGCGTTGGCGGCGGCGCAGGCCAGGGGATTGCCCATGTAGGTCGGCCCGTGCATCAGGGCCGCGCCCGCGTCGTCCGACCAGAAGGCGTCGAAGACCTTCGCGCTGGCGATGGCCGCCGACAGCGGCAGCGTCCCGCCGGTCAGGGCTTTGGACAGGGTCACGATGTCGGGGACCACGCCCGCGCCCGAACAGGCGAAGAGGTCGCCTGTGCGGCCCAGGCCCACGAAGATCTCGTCGAAGATCAGCAGCACGCCATGGCGGTCGGCCAGCCGGCGAAGCGTCCGCAGGGTCTCGTCGTCGTGGAACAGCATTCCGCCCGCGCCCTGCACGCGCGGCTCGACCAGGATGGCGGCGATCTCCCCGCCGCGCTCCGCCAGCAGCCGGTCCAGCGCCGCCTCGGACGCCGCGTCCACCGGCAGGTCGCCGATCACCTGATGCGGCATGACGCCGGCGAACAGGCTGTGCATCCCCTCCTCGGGATCGCAGACGGTCATCGTCGCCAGGGTGTCGCCGTGATAGCCGCCGCGGAAGGCCAGGAACTTCGTGCGGCCGGAAACGCCGCGATTGATCCAGAACTGCACCGCCATCTTCATAGCGATCTCCACCGAGACCGAGCCCGACTCGGCGAAGAAGACGTGGTCCAGATCGCCCGGCAGCAGGTCCGCCAGCCGCGCGGCGAGCCGATAGGCCGGCTCGTGCGCCAGACCGCCGAACATCACATGCGGGCAGGCCTTCAGCTGGGCCTGCATGGCGGCGCGGATATGCGGGTGGTTGTAGCCGTGGCAGGCGGTCCACCAGCTGGCGATGCCGTCCACCAGCTCTCGCCCGTCGCTCAGGATCAGCCGCGCGCCCTCGGTGCGCGCCACCGGCAGCGGCGGCGCGGCGGTCTTCATCTGGCAATAGGGCCGCCAGACGTGGCGCCGGCCTTCTTCGAGCCAAGCGGGTGACGATGACATCGGGGAACTCCAATCCGGGGCGGCGGGCCTCCGCTAAGGCGCCTTCCCGCCGGCGCCAAGGTCGGGCAGAACGCGCGCCGTGCCCGAGATCGCCCACGATGCGCTGACCGCCTTCGCCGCGGCCAAACTGTCCGAACTGGACCGCCAAAGCCTGCTGCGGCGGCTTTCGCCCACCCATCGGCTGGACGGCGTGCATGTGGAGCGGGGCGGCCGCCGGCTGACCTCCTTCTCCTGCAACGACTACCTGGGTCTCAGCCACCACCCGGCGGTGAAGGCCGCGGCGGCCGGCGCGATCGAGACCTATGGGGCCGGCGCCGGCGCCTCGCGCCTGGTCACCGGCGACTGCCCGCTGTTCGGGGAACTGGAAGCCAGGCTCGCGCGGCTCAAGGGCGCCGAGGCCGCCTGCCTGTTCGGATCCGGCTATCTGGCCAACGCGGGTGTGATCCCCACCTTCGTCGGCGAAGGCGACCTGATCGTCGCCGACGAGCTGTCGCATTCCTGCATCTGGGCGGGCGCGAAGCTCTCCGGCGCGGAAACCGTGGCCTTCCGGCACAACGACGCGGAAGACCTGGCGGCCAAGCTGGCGGACCGGCGCCGCTTCGCGCGCCGCGCTCTGGTCGCCACCGAGAGCGTCTTCTCCATGGACGGCGACATCGCCCCGCTGGACGAGATCGGCCGTGCCGCCCGGGCGCACGAAGCCTGGCTGCTGGTCGACGACGCTCACGGCCTGGGGGTGATCGGCGGTGGCGCCGGCGCGCCGGGACATTTCCCCGGCGTGCATATCGACCTGGCCATGGGCACACTGTCCAAGGCGCTGGGCGGCTATGGCGCCTATGTCTGCGCCACGGCGCCGGTTGTCGAGCTGCTGAAGACCCGGGCGCGGGCAGTGGTCTATTCCACCGGCCTGCCGCCGGCCAACGCCGCCGCGGCGCTGGCCGCGCTGGACGTGATCGAAGCCGAGCCGGAGCGGGTCGCCGCGCCCGTCGCCCGCGCCGGCCGCCTCACCCGCGCGCTTAACCTGCCGCCGGCGCAGAGCGCCATCGTGCCCATCGTCCTGGGCGAGGCCGAGCGGGCGCTAGCCGCCGCCGCGGAGCTGGAGGCGCAGGGCTTGCTGGCCGTGGCGATCCGTCCGCCGACGGTGCCCGCCGGGACCGCCCGCCTGCGCCTCGCCTTCTCCGCCGCCCACGCTGAGGCCGACGTCGACCGCCTGGCCGAGGCCGTTCGACCCTGGTTGGCGGGCGCGGGGACCGACGCATGAGCGCGCACCTGTATGTAGCCGGCGGGCACACCGACATCGGCAAGACCCATGTCGCGGCCGCCCTGCTGCGCGCCGCCCGCGCCCAGGGCCTGACGGCCGACGCTCTGAAGCCGGTCGCCAGCGGCTTCGACCCCGACGACTGGACCGACAGCGACCCCGGCCGCCTGCTCGCCGCCCTCGGCGTCGCGCCGACCGCCGAAGCCCTCGACCGCATTACCCCTTGGCGCTTCGCCGCGCCGCTGGCGCCGCCCAGCGCCGCCGCGCGCGAGGGCAAGGCCCTGCCGCTGGGCCCGCTCGTCGACCTCTGCACGGAGCGTCTTGCGGCGACGGACGCCGACCTCTTCCTGTTGGAGAGCGCCGGCGGGATCATGTCGCCCCTGGCGGACGGCGCGACCTGCCTCGACCTGCTGGAAGCGCTGCAAATCCCAACCCTGCTGGTGGGCGGCGGCTACCTGGGCGCCATGAGCCACACGCTCACAGCCGCCGAGGTGCTGCGGGCGCGGGGGCACGAGGTCCGCGCCATCGTCGTCAGTCAGGACGCCGACCCCGCCGCGCCGGACCTCGCCGAGACGCTGGCGCTGGTCGCCGCCCACGCCGGCGACGTCCCGGTCTTCGCCGCGCCGCGCGGCGCCGACG
>JAFEDM010000121.1 GCA_018241625.1 Pseudomonadota bacterium
GGACCGCGCGCAGGTCTCCTACGCTCACCTGCAGTCGCGCCAGGCGCTCAGCCGGGCCCACACGACCCAGGCGGCCCTGTTCAGCGCCGTCCCCATCTCGCTGGTGCTGATCGACACCGAGTTCCGGGTGGTCGCCGCCAGCCGCGTCTGGGAGAACCATTTCGGCCTGCGCGACAAGCCGTACGTCGGCAAGACGCTCTTCGAGATCGCGCCGGACCTCTACAACCAATGGCGGTCCCTCTATGAGGACTGCCTGAAGTTCGGCCATCGCCATTCCGCCAGCCGGGTCAGGATCGGCGAGTTCGACGGCCGCACCATATGGATGCAGACCGAGATCAAGCCCTGGCGGGATTCCGCGGGCGAGATCGGCGGCCTGATCCTCACCGGCGACGACATTTCGGAGCTGGTGGAGAGTCTGGAGCGGGCCGAGCGGTCCGAGGAATGGCTGAACATGGCGCTCGACGTGGCCAACCTGCACGTCTGGGAGCTCGACTATGTCCGCAAGGAGCTGAACAAGGCCGGCGCCGTCGACAGCTTCTTCGAGAAGCCGCAGACCTATGAAGACCTGGCGCCCAGCCTGTTCCGCTCCATCGACCCGCGCGACCGCGCCGCCGTGCGGGAAGCCTGGCGGCGCCACCTCGAGGAGGGCGCGCCCTATAGGCCGCAATACCGGATGGCCCGCACCGACGGGAAGGAGATCTGGGTCGAAGGCTCCATCCGGGTGGTCTCCGACAAGGACGGCAAACCCCAGAAAGTCGTGGGCGCCATCCAGAACATCGCCGATCGGCGCGAGGCCGAGCAGGCCCTGCGCGTCGCCAAGGAGGAAGCCGAGGCCGCCAACAAGGCGAAGTCCGCCTTCCTCGCGACCATGAGCCACGAGATCCGCACGCCGCTGAACGGCGTGCTGGGCATGGCTCAGGCGATGGCCGCCGAGGACCTGCCGGCGCACCAGCGCGAACGCCTCGACATCATCCGCCAGTCGGGCGAGAGCCTGCTCGCCATCCTGAACGACGTGCTGGACCTGTCGAAGATCGAGGCCGGCAAGCTGGAGCTCGAGGAAACCGAGTTCGACATCGAGGAGCTGGCCCGCGGCGCATACGCCGCCTTCACGGCCATCGCCGGGACCAAGGGCATCGACTTCAACCTCACCGTCGAGGCGCCGGCCCGCGGGACCTATCGCGGCGACTCCACCCGCGTGCGTCAGGTGATCTACAACCTGGTCTCGAACGCTATCAAGTTCACCGAGGTCGGCGGAGTCCAAGTGCGCGTCGACCGCGGCGACGCGGGGCTGACGGTCACGGTTTCCGACACCGGCATCGGCATCGCCCCCGAGCCGCTATCGCGCCTGTTCTCCAAGTTCGAGCAGGGCGACGCGACCACCACCCGCCGCTATGGCGGGACGGGCCTGGGCTTGGCCATCTGCCGTGAACTCGCCCAGTTGATGGGCGGAGAGATCAAGGCCGAGAGCGAACCCGGCAAGGGCTCGGTGTTCGTCGTCACCCTGCCGCTCGTCCCCGTACGCCGCAGCCCGCGTCGCCAGAGTCACCAGGCCGCCCCAGCCGCGGAGAACCAGGTCGCGGAGGTCCAGAACGTCACGGTCCAGCCGCGCGCCATCCGCCTGCTGGCCGCCGAGGACAACGCCGTCAACCAACTGGTGCTCAAGACCCTGCTCACCCAGATCGGCGTCGAGCCGGTCATCGTCGGCGACGGCGCCGAGGCGGTGGCCGCCTGGGAAGCCGAGATCTGGGACGTGATCCTGATGGACGTCCAGATGCCGGTGATGGACGGCCCCGACGCGACGCGCGCCATCCGGGCCCGCGAAGCCGCCACCGGCCGCGCCCGCACGCCGATCGTGGCGCTGACCGCCAACGCCATGAGCCACCAGGTGGCTGACTATATCGAGGCGGGCATGGACGGCTTCGTCCCCAAGCCCATCGAGGTCGCCCGCCTGCTGGAAGCGATCGGCCAGGCCATCGGCGGCGACGGCGCCGCGGACGACGCCGACGAAGCCGCGGCCTAGCCGCGACGGCTACGCCGAGCGCGTGAAGCCGTCGGCGCTCCAGCCCTCGCTGCCGACCCCGTGGTGGACCGTGAACAGTCCCTGCGGGTCGTAGCGCCGCTTCACGCGCAGCAGGCGCCCGTAGTTGCCGCCCCAGAACGCCCGCTGCCAGTCCGCCTCGAAGTAGTCGGTCTCGTTGACATAGGAGCCGGCGCCCGGCGCGGCGGCGCGCAGGGCCGTCATCGCCGCATGCACCCGGTCGCGGGCGGTCGCGGCGGCCTTGAGGTCCGGCAGCGGCATGCCCTGATAGGCGGGGCCGCTGGCCGCGGCGATGATCGCGAGTGCGAAGGCGTCCAGCACGTCCGGATTGGTGGCGGTGTCGCGCGAGGCGGCGATCGCCTCCGGCGGCGCGCCGGCCAGGCCTTTGTTGAAGTGGAAGCCCACGGTCCACTTCCGCGTCGCCGCGAACCAGGCGTCGACCAGCTTGGCGCGGTTCGCCGGCTCGAGCAGCGAGCGCGGCAGCCACAGCGAGGTGTAGGCGTGCCAATAGGCGCCCACCTGCTCGCCGTCGCCGGTCCACCAGAAGTTCCCGGGCGCGACGCCCGGGCGCTGGTCCTGGGTGATGGCGCCGGGCGCGTTCTTCATGAAGTCGGCGTCCCAGAATTTCCGGGCCGGCAGGTCGAGCGCCAGCAACACCTTCTGGCCCTCGTAGTCGTTCGGGCTGGCGTTGCAGAACTCGACCAGCGGCATCCAGGCCGCCCGCGCTTCGGCCGCCGTGATGCCCTGGAAGACCATTTCCACGTTGAAGCGGTTGTTGGTCCCTGTCCGCACCTGCTCGCCCCAGTGCGGATTGCAGAGGCTGGTGGCGTAGAGCTCCACGAACCGCGCCAGCAGCCGCTTGTACGCCTCGTCCGACTTGGCCTGGATGTGCAGCTGAACGACCCCGAAGGTCTGCGGCAGCGGATGGGTGGCCAGCGTCACGCGGGTGATCACGCCATAGGTGCCGCCGCCGCCGCCCTTCAACGCCCAATAGAGCTCCGGCTCACGGACGTGGTTCACCACCCGCACCTGGCCATCGGCGGTCACCACCTCGGCCTCCAGAAGGCTGGCGCCCGCCGTGCCGAACCCCTTGGAGTGGCTGCCGAAGCCGCCGCCCTGGACCAGGCCCGCGACCCCCACCGTCGTGCAGCCGCCGCCCTGGACATAGCGGCCGGCCTCGGTGGTCACCGCGCGGTAAGCGTCCAGCCAGATGCAGCCCGCGCCGACCGACACCGCCGGGACCGGCGGCGCCTTGGAACCCTGTGGCGTGAAGGCCTGATGCACCCGGACCTCGCGCATCTTGCGCGTCCAGATCATCAGCGAGTCCGGGGCGTTGGACGCGCCCAGGTAGCTATGGCCACCGCCGCGCACCACCAGGCGCAGATTGTGCGCCCGGGCGAAGCGCACCGCCTGGGCCACATCGGCCGCGCTCTCGGCCGCGACGGCATAGGCGCTGGGCGCCGAACGCCAGGCCTCCAACCAACCCGAGCTTTGCGTCAGGCCTGGCTGGTCGCCCACATAGAACGGGTTCTTCATCAGCTGACGCACAGCCGGGTCGTTCACGTCCGGCGGGACCGGGCGGATAAGCCGCCCGCCGACAGCCTGCTTCAGCCCGTCCCAGTCGCCGGCGCCGGGCCAGCCCGCGCCGCCGGGCCGCACGCGGCCGCCGACCTTTGGCGAAGCCAGCGACGGGCTGCCCAATGCGGCGCCGGCGGCCAGCGCCAGGCCGGCGCCCAGGAAGTGTCTGCGGGTCATGCGGGGACTCCAGTCCAAGAGGTCATGGCCTCACACTGATCCCGGCCGCAGCCGCCTCCAACCGCCAAGGGCCGCCCGGCGGAGCGCGGGGGACATCCGGCGGCCGCCTGGGACGAACGGCGGCGCCACGGTGACGACCGGTAGCGGCAAGACTACCCTCGCGCCATGAGCGGCCTCGCCGATCCCATCTACCTCCTGCCGCTGGCGCTCGGGATCTATGTCGCGCTGGTGCTGCGGCTGGGATTCGTTCACCTGCCCGGCCTGCCGCCGGTCAGCCGCACGGCGCATCCGCGAGGCTATTGGGCGCTGGTGGTCTTGCCGCCGCTCGTCGTCGCCGGCTTGATCACCCTCGACCTCGCTCTGCGCTAAGCCCCCTCTTCTGTCGCCGGCTCGGAGCCTATAGGTTCGCGCCACACATGAGCGTGCTGCACCTTCTGGGAACGGCCGGGGACGGCGGGGCGGAGACCTATTTCGTCGACCTCGTCACGGCGCTGGCGCGGGCCGGGGTGCGCCAGGCGGTGGCGCTACGCCGCCATGCCGGACGCGAGGCCGCCCTCAAGGCCGCCGGCGTGCCGTTCAAGACCCTGAGCTTCGGCGGCCCGCTCGACGTCCTCACCAAGACGGCGGCGGCCGGCTATGCCAGCCTGCAGAAGACCCGCCTGGAACTGGCCTGGATGAACCGCGCCGCGCGCCACGCGCCGCGCGGCCCCTGGGCGCGGATCGGCCGCCTGGGCGGCTACTACAATCTCAAATACTACAAGGGCTTCGACGAACTGGTCGCCAACACCGAGGACATCGCCGAGTGGATCGTGGGCCAGGGCTGGCCTGCTGGCCGGGTGCGCTGCATCCCCAACTTCGCCGCCGCGCCGGCGGATGTGGCCGCGGTTGACCGGGCGAGCCTCGACACCCCGCCGGGCGTGCCCCTGTTGCTGGCCATGGGCCGGTTGCACGAGGCCAAGGCGCACGACGTCAGCCTGCAGGCCCTGGCGGCCTTGCCCGAAGCCTATCTCTGGATCGCCGGCGTCGGGCCGGAGGAGGCGCGGTTGAAGGCGCTTGCCGAGGCGCTGGGCGTGCAGGACCGCGTGCGGTTCCTGGGCTGGCGCAACGACCCCTCCGCGCTCTATCGGGCCGCCGACCTCTGCGTCTTCCCGTCGCGTTACGAACCGCTGGGCAACGTCGTGATCCAGGCCTGGGCGCACGGCCTACCTGTGATCGCCGCCGCCAGCCAGGGCCCCAAGGCGCTAATCGACGACGGCCGCGACGGGCTGCTGATCCCCATCGACGATCCCGCCGCCCTGGCGGAAGCGGTCCGCGCCTTGATGGCCGAGCCCAAACGCGCCAGGGCGATGGCGGAACGGGGCCTCGGTCGCGTCGCCGCGGAATTCTCCGAGACGGCCGTGGTCGGCCAGTGGAAGACCCTTTTCGCCGACTACGGAGCCGCTTGAGCATGTGCGGCATCGCAGGCCAGCTCGGCGGCAAGGACGCGCGCCTCGCCCCGATGATCGGCGCCCTCGCTCACCGGGGTCCGGACGGCATCCGCATGGAGAGCCTGCCCATCCCTCCCCTTCACGGGGAGGGCGACCCGCAAGGGACCGCGGCCTTCGCCCACGCGCGGCTGTCGATCATCGACCTCGAGGGCGGCTGGCAGCCGATCAGTGCGGCCGGCTCGACCGTCATCGGCAACGGCGAGATCTACAACTACGTGGAGCTGGCCCGGGAGCACGGCCTGGATGATGTGCTGGCTACTGGGTCGGACTTCGAGCCCTTGCTGCACCTCTACGCCCGCAAGGGCGAGGCGGCGTTCGAGCGCCTGCGCGGCATGTACGCCTTCTGCCTGGTCGGGAACGACGGCCGCGCGTGGCTGGCCCGCGATCCCTTCGGCATCAAGCCGCTCTACATCATGGAGCACGACGGCGGCCTGGCCTTCGCCTCGGAGCCGCGCGCCTTCCTCAAGGCCCGCCTGATGGGCCCCGTGCTGGACGAGGAGCCCGGCCGCGAACTGATCGGGTTCAACTACACCCTGGGCGCGCGCACCCTTTTCAAGGGCCTGCGCCGCCTGGTCCCCGGCGAGGTCGTCCAGGTCCGCGACGGCCGCATCGTCGCGAATTGGCGGCAGGGGTGGCGAACCAAGACCGCGGCGCCGGCCGGTGACGAGACGAGCCTGCTGAAGCAGCTCGACGCCGTTCTGGAAGACTCGGTGAAGGTGCATCAGCGCTCCGACGTCCCCTACGGCCTGTTCCTGTCCGGCGGCATCGATTCCACGGCGATCGCCACCCTGATGGCGCGCCTCAATGAGCGCCCGGTCACCGCCTACACCTGCGGCTTCGATGTGCCCGAGGCCGCCGACGAGCGCGCCCAGGCCGAGAAGGTCGCCAGGACCCTGAACCTCGACTGGCGCGAGACGCAGTTCGGCGAGGAGGACTTCTGGCGCATCGCGCCGCAGGTCGCCTGGGCGCTGGACGATCCCACCGCCGACTATGCAACGCTTCCGACCTACAAGCTGGCCGAAGCCGCCAAAGGAACGCTCACCGTCGTACTGACCGGCGAAGGCGGCGACGAGCTGTTCGGCGGCTACGGCCGCTATCGCCGCGCGCTGCGCCCCGCTTGGCTGGGTGGCCGCCCGGCCGAACCGCGCGGCGCGGACGACGACGCCCTGGCCCGTTGGCGCCACGAGGCGCGCGGGCCCGAGGGCCTGACCCCGCTGCAAAGGGCGCAGTGGGCCGACATCCAGACCTGGTTGCCGAACGACCTTCTGCTCAAGCTCGACCGCACCCTGATGGCTCACGGCCTGGAGGGCCGCACGCCCTTCCTCGACCGCGAGGTCGCCGCCTTTGCCTTCAACCTGCCCGACCGGATGAAGGTCCAGGGTCGCTACGGCAAATGGCTGCTGCGGAAGTGGCTGGAGCGCCACTGCCCGACGTCGGAACCCTGGGCCCGCAAGCAGGGCTTCACCGTCCCGGTCGAGGCCTGGATCGCGCCCCGCGCCCGCGACATCGCAGTGCGCATCGGCCAGGTCGAGGCGGTCCGCAAGCTCGCCCCCGACGCCGCCGCTTTCCCGGAAGGCCGCCGCTGGCCCCTGCTGTTCCTGGCGCTCTGGGCCCGCATCCACCTTGAGGGCGCGAAGCCGGATGAGGCGATGGCGAGCCTGGTGGGGACGCCCTGACCCCACCCTTCGTCATCCTCCGGTCAGCCGTAGGCTGATCCGGGGGACCCAAGCTGATTTCGAGAATTGGGCGACGCCGCATGGGTTCCCCGGATCGCCTCTTCGGGCGACCGGAGGATGACGAGGGTGAGTACGACTGACCTACTTCGCCTTCGCGGTGTTGTTGCTCCGGTCCGCATCCGGCAGACGATGGTCCGGATCGATCGTCGCTTCCGCCACCGCCCCACCATCGATGGCGTAGGTGTGGTGGCCGCTCTGCATCCAGGTCTCGACGGGGATGCGCAGGTCCTTCGTCTTGCCGTCTCGGTAGGTCACCCGCAGCGTGGCCGGCAGGACCAGCTGGCCGCGGTTCTCCACGGTCACCGAGGCGCCCTTGGCGGCGTCGTTGACGACCTCGGTCACCGCCATGTCGTGGCTCCAGTTGTTCAGGAAGTAGCCGCGCCAGAAGTAGCTGAGGTCCTCGCCGCCGGCGCTCTCCATCTCGCGGAAGAAGTCGCTGGGCTTCGGATGCTTGAACGCCCAGTCGGCGATGTACTTGCGGAACGCCACGTCGAACCGTTCCGGCCCCAGGATGTCCTCACGCAGCAGGGTCAGGCCGAAGGCGGCTTTGAAGTAGGTCACCGGGTGGCGATACTTCTCGCGGATGGTGTCGGCCCGGCTCATGATCACCGGCGCCTCGGGGTCCTTGATCAGTTCGGCGATCTGGTCGGCCGGCGTACCGGCGGCCGCCGGCGCATATTCCCCGTCGCGCTTCGGGCCATAGACCCCACCCTCGAAGTCGTCGCTCTCATAGACGTCGACGAAGGTGTTGATCCCCTCGTCCATCCAGGCGTCGCGCCGCTCGTCGGAGCCCACGATCATCGGGAACCAGCTGTGGCCGATCTCGTGCGCCGAGATGAAGAACAGGGTCTTGGCCTTGTCGTCGATGCCGTCGAAGACGATGCCCGGGTATTCCATCCCGGTCGCGGGACCCGCCACATTGATGGCGTTCGGCCAGGGGTACGGATACCAGCGCTTGGAGAACCGCTCGACGGCGTCCTTCATATATTCGGTGGAGCGGCTCCAGCCGTTCTGGCCGACGCTCTCCGGCGGATAGACCGACTGGGCGACCGAGGTCTTGCCGCCGGGCAGGTTGATCCGCGCGGCGTCCCAGACGAAGGCGCGGCTGGCGGTGAAGGCCACGTCGCGGGTGTTGTCCATGTGGAAGCGCCAGGTCTTGGTCGCGCCGCCGGCCGGCGGGGTCGCGGCCACCTCTTCCGGCGTGCGGATCACCACCGTCTTGTCGCTGGCCTTGGCGCGATCGAAGCGCGCGCGCTGTTCGGCGCTCAGCACCTCGCCGGGGTTCGTGAGCGCGCCCGATCCGGCCACGATCATGTCGGCCGGCACAGTCACCGCGTAGTCGAAGCTGCCGTACTCCAGGTAGAACTCGTTCGCGAGGTAGGGCAGCGTGTCCCAGCCGCGCACGTCGTCGAACACCTGTAGCCGCGGGTACCACTGGGCCAGGTCGTAGATGTCGCCCGACTTGTTGGTGTTCCAGGCCATCCGCCCGCCGAACAGGCCGGGGATGACGAAGTGGTACTGCACGCGGACCTTCACCTGGCCGCCCTTGGCCTTCACCGCGTCCGGCAGGTCGACGCGCATGCGCGTATCAGAAATTAGCGTGTTCACGGCCTTGCCGTTCACGGTCACCGCGTCGACGACATAGCCCTCGGTCGACTGCTTGGGATCGACGCGGCGGCCGCCGGACATGGCGTAGCCGCGGCTGTCGCGGCGATAGAGGTTCTGGTCCATCTGGAACCAGAGGAAGCTCAGGGCCTCGGGGCTGTTGTTCGTATAGGTGACCGTCTCGTCGCCGGTCAGCACGTGGGCGGTGGTGTCGATCTTCGCCGCGATGCTGAAGTCGGCGCGGTTCTGCCAGAAGTCCGGCCCTGGCGTCCCGGAGCCCGTACGGATCGAATTGGCCGGCGCCGGCAAGGTCAGGTCACGGCCGAATTTCTCCAGCGCCTGGGCGGTCGACTCGGGGTTCGGGGTCGTCACCGGGTTGGGACGGACCTCCGCC
>JAFEDM010000122.1 GCA_018241625.1 Pseudomonadota bacterium
CACCACCTCGATGTCCTTGCGGCCGTGCTCGACGATCGAACGCAGGACCAGCCGGCCGATGCGGCCAAAGCCATTGATGGCGACGCGAACGGTCATGGGCGGAGCTCTCCTGCAGACGCTTTTGAAGTGCGGGCGTTTTTTCGACCTGGGACACCCAAGTCAACCCCCGGCGCGCGCCTGCAACTCGCGGGCCACCTCAAATGAGGTGACGGGAGGTTTCAATCCGTAACGGGCTTCACCTTGGCCGCCGCCTCGCGGGCGCGGGCGCGGGCTTCCTCGATGTGGTGGCGGCGCGCCAGCGCCACGCCCATGCGCCGACGCTCGAAGCTTTCCGGCTTGCCGAACAGGCGCAGGTCCGCGCCGGGCACCGCCAGCGCCTCGGCCACGCCCTCGAAGGCGATGCCCCGAGCCTCCAGCCCGCCGTAGATCACCGCGCTGGCGCCCGGCTCGCGCAGGCTGACGTCCACGGGCAGGCCCAGGATGGCGCGGGCATGGATCGCGAACTCGCTCTGCACCTGGGTGGCCAGGGTCACCAGGCCCGTGTCGTGAGGCCGCGGCGAGACCTCGGAGAACCAGACCTCGTCGCCCTTCACGAACAGCTCGACGCCGAAGAGGCCCTGGCCGCCCAGGGCGTCGGTGACAGCCTTGGAGATCTCCCGCGCGCGGTCCAGCGCCGCGGGGCTCATCGGCTGCGGCTGCCAGCTTTCGACATAGTCGCCCTTCACCTGCCGGTGGCCGATGGGCTCGCAGAAGCTGGTGACGATCTGCCCGTCCTGGACCGAGCGCACGGTGAGCTGGGTGATCTCGAAGTCGAAGTCCACGCGGCCCTCGACGATGACGCGCGGCTGCTCCACGCGCCCGCCTTCCAGGGCGTAGCGCCAGGCCGCGGCGATCCCGTCAGCGCTCTCGACATAGGACTGCCCCTTGCCGGACGAGCTCATCACCGGCTTCACGAAACAGGGGAAGCCGACCGCCTCGGCGCCCGCCGCCAGTTCCGCCTCGGTCGATGCGAAGGCGTAGGCGCTGGTCGGAAGTTTCAGCTCTTCCGCCGCCAGCCGGCGGATGCCCTCGCGGTTCATGGTCAGCTGCGCGGCGCGCGCGGTCGGGATCACCGTCGCCAGGCCCTCGGCCTCGATCCTCACCAGCTCGTCGGTGGCGATGGCCTCGATCTCCGGCACGATCAGGTGCGGCCGCTCGGCCTCGACCACGGCGCGCAGGGCCGCCGCGTCGGTCATGGTCAGCACGTGGCTGCGATGGGCCACCTGCATCGCCGGGGCGTCCGGATAGCGGTCGCAGGCGATCACCTCGCAGCCCAGCCGCTGCAGCTCGATCGCCACCTCCTTGCCGAGCTCGCCCGAGCCCAGCAGCATCACGCGGACGGCGGTCGGCGACAGCGGGGTTCCGAGGCGCATGGCGCGGCTCCCTAGAGCTTGGCCTTCGCCGCCGCGACCACCGCCTCGGCGGTGATGCCGAAGTGGGCGTAGAGCGCCTTGTCCGGGGCGCTGGCGCCGAAGCCGGTCATGCCGACGAAGACGCCGGCCTCGCCGATGAACCGCTCCCAGCCCTGCTTGATCCCGGCCTCGATGGCCACCCGCACCTCGGTCTCACCGATCACCGCGGCCTGGTAGTCGGCCGGCTGGGCCTCGAAGAGCTCGAAGCAGGGGACCGACACGACGCGGGCGCCGACGCCCTCGGCCTCCAGCTGCTCCTGCGCCGCCAGCGCGATCGGCACCTCAGTGCCGGTGGCGAAGATCGTCACCTGGGCCGGGCGCGAGGCCGCCGCCAGCTGATAGGCGCCGCGGGCGCTGCGGTTCTCGCCGTGGTCGAAGCGCACCGCCGCCGTCTTCTGCCGCGAGAGCGCCATCACCGACGGCGTCTTCTCCGCGCCCAGCGCCAGCTTCCAGCACTCCGCCGTCTCCACCGCGTCGGCCGGGCGGAAGACATTGAGGTTCGGCATGGCGCGCAGGGCCGCCAGGTGCTCCACCGGCTGGTGGGTCGGGCCGTCCTCGCCCAGGCCGATGGAATCGTGGGTGCCCACATGGATCACCCGGATGCCCATCAGGGCGGCCAGCCGGATCGCCGGGCGGCTGTAGTCGGTGAACTCCAGGAACGTCCCGCCGTAAGGGATGACACCGCCATGCAGCGCCAGGCCGTTCATGGCCGCGGCCATGCCGAACTCGCGCACGCCGTAGTTCACGTAGCGGCCCGAGTAGTCCGGGGCGTCGAGGATCGGGGTGTTCTTGACGTAGGTGTTGTTCGAGCCGGTCAGGTCGGCCGAGCCGCCGACCAGGTCGGGGATCTGGCCGAAGATCTTCTCCAGCACCGCGCCGGAATGCTGTCGGGTGGCGGCGGCCGGCTTCTCGGCGGCGGCCTTCTCAATGAAGGCGTCGAGGTCGGCGAAGGCGTGGGCCGGCAGGGCGCCGGCCATGGCGCGCTCGAACTCGGCATTGTGCGGCGAGGCGTCCAGCCGCGCCTGCCAGGCCTTGCGGTCCTTGGCGCCGCGCTTGCCGGCCGCGCGCCAGGGCTTCAGCGCCTCGTCCGGGACGACGAAGGGCTCCCACGGCCAGTTCAGCGCCTTGCGGGTCGCGGCGACCTCGTCCTTGCCCAGCGCCTTGCCGTGCACGTCGTGGGTGCCGGCCATGGTCGGCGCGCCCTGGCCGATCACCGTCTTGCAGGCGATCAGGCTGGGCCGGTCCTGCTTGGTCGCCCAGGCCAGCGCCCGGCGGATCTGGCCCTCGTCGTGGCCGTCGATCGCCTTCACCGCCCAGCCGGCGGCCTTGAAGCGGGCCAGCTGGTCGGTGGCGTCGGAGATGCCGACGTGGCCGTCGATGGTGATGTCGTTGTTGTCCCAGAGCACCGTCAGCTTGTTGAGCTTCAGCCGCCCGGCCAGGCTGATCGCCTCGTGGCTGACGCCCTCCATCAGGCAGCCGTCGCCGGCCACCACCCAGGTGCGGTGATCCACCAGGTCGGCGCCGAACCGCGCCGCCATGTGCCGCTCGCCCATGGCGACGCCCACCGACATGGCCAGGCCCTGGCCCAGCGGCCCGGTGGTGGTCTCCACCCCCGGCGTGTGGCCGTACTCCGGATGGCCCGGGGTGTTGGAGCCCAGCTGGCGGAAGTTCCTGAGGCTGTCCATGGTCACCGCCTTCACCCCGGACAGGTGCAGCAGCGAATAGAGCAGCATCGAGCCGTGGCCCGCCGACAGCACGAACCGGTCGCGGTCGGCCCAGTCGGTGTGGGCGGCGTCGTACTTCAGGAACTTGGTCCACAGCACCGTGGCGACATCGGCCATGCCCATGGGCATGCCGGGGTGGCCGGAGTTGGCCTGCTCGACGGCGTCCAGGGCGAGCATGCGGATGGCGTTGGCCATCAGCGGAAACGGCGCGGGCATCGGGACCTTTCGAGTCGAGGTGCTTGTTAAGGAATGCCGGGCGGGGTCGCACGCGCGGGCGTGAGGGTCAAGAAACCGACTCAAAAGCACCCCAGCAACCAGTTGGATCGGTGCTTTTAGACCACGCCGACGCGGGTCTAAGATGAGGCGGTCAGGAGGACGGCGATGAGCGGCGGCGAAAGCGCCCTGGACCTAGCGGCCAGGCGCCTGGAACAGGCGGTGCATGTTCTGGAGCAAAGGCTGGCCCAGCGGCTGAAGACCGCGGGCGACGCGGCCGGCGGCCTGTTCGACCAGGACCGCGCGAAGCTGGCGGCCGAGCTGGACGAGGCCCGCGCCCGCGAGCGCGAGCTGGAGGCGGCCGGCGCCGAGGCCTCGGCGGCGCTCGGGCGCGCCATCGCCGAGATCCGCTCGGCCCTGAACGGCAGCGGGGAACACTGACATGGCCCAGATCAGCGTCGAGGTGAACGGCCGCCCCTATGCAGTGGGCTGCGAGGACGGCCAGGAGGCCCACCTCATGGAGCTCGCCAGGATGTTCGACCACCAGGTGCGCCAGGTGAGCCAGGACATGGGCCAACTTGGCGACACGCGCCTGTTCCTGATGGGCGCCCTGCTGCTCGCCGACGAACTGGCCGACGCCCGCGCGCGGCTGGCCGCCAACCAGGTCGAGCTCACCCGCGTGCAGACCGAGCGCAACCGTATCGAGATCCGCGCCGTCCAGGCCCTGGAAGGCGCCGCCAAGCGGATCGAGAAGCTGGCGAGCGAGGAAGCCTAGAAGCCCAGCAGGAGGCCCAGGTCATGACCTTGACTGGCGTTCCGTCCCAACCGTTGTTCACGCCCGACGGCTGGTCGTGGTGGCAGGCGCGGCGACTGCGCTACAACCTCGTCCTCGCGGCCGGCGGCTGGGTTTGCTACGGCCTGGCGGTCGGCCTGAACTACGCCTTCGGCCATCCGGTCTGGAAGGACTGGCGCGGCGGCCTGGGCATGACGCTGTTCCTGGGAACGGTCTATCTGGTGGTCATGGGCGCGGCCAACGTCTGCTACCTGCTGGGCCCGGCCCTGGAACGCAGCGTCGATCCCGCCAACCTCGACCGTTATCGCCGGAGGACCTGGGCCATGGGTGCGGTGGGCTCGCTGGCCGTCCCGGCGATCTTCCCGCTGGTGCAACTGTCGCTGCTGATCGCCAACAGCCGCTGAGCGGCTTGAGGCCGGGGCTTCGGCGCACTACCTTGGAAGACGGCGGGTCTGCTGCAGCCCTCGTCGAAGGCGACATATCCCAGCGACCTTAATTCTCTCTAAGGGAGCTGTCCCTGCCCAGGGCCGTGGTCCTGGGCAACACGGCGCCCACCTGGTCTACCAGGTCGAGGGGATGAAACAGTCCTTCACGGTTCTCGCGGCGCCGCCACCCCTTTTCCACTGATTTACGAACCCGCTGTACAGTCACGCCGTGTTTGGGCTTCTCAAGAGCAATGGCGACAAGGCCAAGCTGCGCCGGGACATGCGCGTCCTGCGCCGCAAGCTGCTCGACGACACGCCCGAGGCGGCCCGGCGCGCGGCGCTGAAGCTGCCCGCCTCGCGTTTTTCCCGCTTCCCGGTGGTGGCCGCCTACTGCGTCCAGGGCACCGAGCTCGATCCCGGCCCGGTCCTGACGGCGATCCTGGAGCTGGGCGGCGGCCGCACCAAGGCCGCCCTGCCGGTGGCGATCGACAAGAAGTCGCCGCTGCGCTTCCGCCTCTGGACGCCGGACCAGGTTCTGGTCCCCGACGCCTGCGGCGTCCCCGCACCGCCGGCGTCCTCCCCGGAGGTCCATCCGAACCTGCTGATCACCCCGCTGCTCGCCTTCGACCGCAAGGGCGGCCGGCTGGGCCAGGGCGGCGGCCACTACGACCGCACGCTCGCGGCCCTGCGCAAGCAGCGGCCGGTCTTCGTCCTGGGCGTCGCCTTCGCGGGCCAGGAAATCCCGTCGGTGCCCATGGCCGATCACGACCAGCGGCTGGACGCAATCGTCACAGAGACGGAGTTCATTGAAATCGTTAAGAAGGCCCCATGAGGTTTGCCTTCTTTGGAGACGTGGTCGGACGTTCGGGCCGTGACGGCCTGGCCGATCACCTTCCGGGCCTGCGCCGCCGCCTGGGCCTGGAGTTCGTCATCGTCAACGCCGAGAACGCCGCCGCCGGCTTCGGCATCACCGAGAACACGGCGCGCGAGCTGTTCGACGCGGGGGCCGACGCCCTGACGCTCGGCAACCACGCCTGGGACCAGAAGGAGGCGCTCACCTACATCGTGCGTGAGCCGCGCCTGATCCGGCCGCTGAACTATTCGGCCTTCTCCGACGCGCCGGGCCGCGGCGCCCAGATGTTCGAGACGCAGGCCGGTCACCGGATCCTGGTGATCAATCTGCTGGGCCGGGTCCACATGGACGCACTCGACGACCCCTTCGCCGCGGTGGACAAGGAGCTGGAGGCCTGCCCCCTGGGCGCCGTGGCCGACGCCGTGGTGGTCGACATGCACGCCGAGGTGACCTCCGAGAAGATGGCCATGGGCCACTTCTGCGACGGGCGCGCCAGCCTGGTGGTGGGCACCCACACCCATGTGCCGACCGCCGACGCCCAGATCCTGCCCGGCGGCACGGCCTATCAGACCGACGCCGGCGCCTGCGCCGACTACGACAGCGTGATCGGCAACCAGAAGGAAGAGCCGCTGCGCCGGTTCACCACCCGCATCTCCGGCGGTCGCTACAAGCCCGCCGAGGGCCCGGCCACCGTCTGCGGCGTCTTCGTGGAGACCGACCCGGCCACGGGCCTCGCCCGCCGCGTCGAGCCCATTCGCATCGGCGGCCGGCTCAGCGAGACGGTGCCGAGCGTTGAGGTCGCGGCGGTCAGCTAGGGCTTCGGCGGCGGCCCGCCCGGGCCGCCACGGCGCTTGTCGTCCTTCTGGTCCTTGGGCTGCAGGTGCAGCAGGCTGTCCATGGTCAGCTTGCCGGTCTTCTGCCAGTCGAGCTTGGCGAAGCGGACGTCGGTTCGCGCCATCCATTCGGCCAGGGTCACCTTGCCATCGACGTCGGCGTCGGCCGCCGCGATCGGCTCGGGCTCATTCAGCAGCGAAAAGCGTGCGGCGCCGTCGCGGCCGGCCGCCTTCGGCACGGCGTTGGCCTGGTCCGCCAGCATCTGCGCCGGATCCGTGCGCGAGCCGTCGCCTAGGCCGCCGCCCACGCCGCCACCGCCGGGAATTCCGCTGCCCGGCGCGCCGCCGTTGCCGCTGCTGCGCGGTCCGCCGATCGGGCTGCGGCGCTGGCGCGGCGCCTCGGGCTGCTCGAAGCCCAGCACCCCGATCTCCGGCACGATCTCGCGCTCATAGGCCTGCTGCTCCAGGCCGCTGATGACCCCGTCGTGGTTGGCGTCCAGCACCTGGAAGGAGTGGCGCGCGTCGGCGCGGAACTCCTCGAGCGAGATCGAGCCGTCGTGGTCGGTGTCCACCTGGGCGAACCAGCGCGCCAGGCCGCCCTCGCCACGGAACGGCTCGCCGGACGGGCTGACGAACAGCCGCACGCGCGCCGGACCGCCGGGCGGGCCCGAACCGTGCTCGCCGCCAGGCCCGCCGTGGCCGTGGCGCGGGCCGGGCTCGTCCGAGGCGCAGGCGCCCAGCAACAGCAAGGCGGGGCCGATCAACAGGGCGGGCAACAGGGCGGGCGCAGGCAGGCGTCGCAGCATCGGGCGTCGGGTCTCCTTCAGCGCCGCAGCTAGACCGCTGGGTTACGGCCAAAATGCGCCGGACCGGTGTCGGGCGCGAAACCCTTTCCTACGCCGCAATCCGCGGGTCTAGTAGCGGCAAGCTTCGCAACAGGGGAAAGGTCGAATGCTGGTCAAGCTCGTCATCCGCATGATCTTCGGCGCCCTGGGCCTGTGGGCCGCCGCCAAGCTGGCGCCCGGGATCTCGGTGAGCAGCACCGAGAGCCTGATCCTCGCCGCGGCCCTGCTGGGCGTGGTCAACGCCATCGTCCGGCCGATCGTCACCTTGCTTACCCTGCCGCTGACCATCGTGACCCTGGGCCTGTTCCTGCTGATCGTGAACGCCGCGATGATCGGCCTGGTCTCCATGGTCGTCCCGGGCTTCCACGTGGGCGGCATCGTGCCCGGCGTGTTGGCGGCCATCGTCACCGGCGTGGTCAGCTGGATCGGCGGCCTGTTCCTGCAGGACTTCCGCCGCGACTACCGCTAGGGCGCGCCGGCGATCCCGGCCGCGATCAGGTCCTCCACCTCGGCGTCGCTATAGCCCGCCTCGACCAGCACCTGGCGGGTATGCTCGCCCAGCTTGGGCGCGGGGCCCGCCGGCCCGGTCGCCGCGCCCGGGAAGCGCACCGGCGCCGCCGGGGCCAGGAAACCGCCGCCCCAGCCGTCCGGCGTCTCGACGAAGCAGCCCGCCTCGTGCGCCTGCGGGTCGTTCACGAAGTCGTCCAGGCTGGCCATGGGCGCATGGATGATGTCTGTGCCGCGCATCATCGCCACCGCTTCGTCCAGGGTGAGCGCGGCGAACACCTCGTCCAGCAGGCCGCGGATTTCCAGCACCACCGCCTGGTCGAGAATCGGCAGGGCGCAGCGCGGTTCATCGATCAGGTCCGGCCGGCCGATGGTGTGCATCATCTGCGGAAAGTCGTTCGGGCTGCGCTGGGCCACATAGATCCAGCGGTCGTCGCGGGTGCGGAAATAGCCGGCGATGGCGCCGGGCCGGCTTTCACGCGGCTGGGCGGTCAGGGCCTCGCCGTTGCGCAGGCGGATCGACACGTCCCAGCCCAGGGCATAGGCGCCGACCCGCATCAGGGCGGTTTCCACCTGCCGCCCGACGCCGGTGCGGTCGCGTTCGTGCACCGCGGCCAGCACGCCCGAGAGCGTGGCCAGCGCCGTCACATGGTCGCCGAAGCCGGGGCGCGAACCGATCGGCTCCCGGTCGGGCGGGTTGATCGCCGCCGCCACGCCGGAGCGGTTCCAGAAGCCGGTCAGGTCGAAGGCCGGGGTGTCAGCGTCTTCCCCCGTGAGCCCGTAGCCGGTGACGTTGGCGTAGATCAGCCGCGGCAGCTCGGCCTTCAGGCTGTCGTAGTCGAGCCTGGCCCGCTTCAGCGCGCCCGGGCGAACATTGGTGATGAAGACGTCGGCGTCGCGCAGGATGGCGATCAGGGCCGCGCGGCCCTCCGGCTTGCCCACGTTCAGCACGATCCCGCGCTTGCCGCGGTTCTCGTTGGCGAAGATCGGATTTCCGGGGGATTCGGCGGTGTCGGGCCAGAAGGTGCGCGTGGCGTCGCCGGCCTCGCTCTCGACCTTGATCACCTGGGCGCCCCAGTCGGCCATCACCGCCGCGCAGCCCGGCCCCGCGATCCAGGTGGACCACTCGACCACCTTCAGGTCTGACAGCAGGGGCATGGCGCATCCTCCGGTCTTTTGCGCCATCCTTTCATCCCGCTCCGCCGCGCGGAAGCCGCGACCGGTATTTGGGGTTTCACAAACCGAAGCTAGGCTGCGGCCAGATCTTCAGGAGCACATCATGCCCGTCACCGGCATCGGCGGCGTCTTCTTCCGCGCCCAGGACCCGGAAGCCCTCAAGGCCTGGTACAAGGAGCATCTGGGCGTCGCGATGGACGGCTGGGACCCCTGGCAGCAGCAGGCCGGCCCCACCGTCTTCATGCCTTCGTCCGCCGACACCGACCAATTCCCGGCCGCCAAGCAGTGGATGCTGAACTACCGGGTCGAGGACCTGGACGGCATGAAGACGGAGCTGCGCGCGGCGGGGATCGAGGTCACCACCAACCCGGAGTGGGACACGCCGGAGACCGGCAAGTTCGCCCACATCCACGACCCCGAGGGCAACCGCATCGAGCTCTGGGAGCCGCCGGTCGAGTAGGCCCCGGCCGCCGCGTCAACCGCCCGACCAGCCGAACCGACGGTCGAGCTTGGTGAGCTGGCTGGTGAAGCCCTCGATCGACATCTTCGTCCAGTGCGGATCGAGGTGCGGGTGCACGGTGACCACCATCGCCGCCTGGCCGTCGCCCGCCGCGCGGAAGTCCACCTCGATCCGGTGGTCGTAAGGCGCCACGCCGGCGATGAAGTCGATCGAGTGCACCAGCGCCAGGCGTGTGTGCGGCTGGAACTCCTCGAAGTGTCCGTGGGTGCCGTGGGACAGCGGCTGGCCGATCTCCTTCATCGCCGCGATCGCCTCGGGCGCGTCGGCGATCATCTCGTAGTCCAGCACCCCGCCGACGCGAGCCTCCATCGCATGGACCTCCACACGGAAGCCTTCCGGACCCCACC
>JAFEDM010000123.1 GCA_018241625.1 Pseudomonadota bacterium
CCCCGGCGACGGCCACCCCCATCATCCCGGCCTTGCCGCCGGCGATCACCGGCAGCAGCAGGACCACGCCCAGGGTGGCGACGGCCAGGGCCGCGGCGCGGATCCCGAGATAGATGACCGGCGCCTCGCGATTGTAGAAGCCGGCCTGCATCAGGCGCGAGCGCAGCACCGACAGCTTGGCCGGATCCTTGACCGCGCTCTGCTGGCCCAGCCGGCGGATCTGGCCAACGGCCAGGCCGCCCAGGCCGCTGTTGGGATCGCGCGCGCGGCGGCCGGCCGAGGCCATCAGGCCACCGGCGGTGGCCAGGCGATCGCGGCGGATGGCGCGCAGGCGAAGCTCGCCGGCGGCGATCCACGCCGCGCCGCCCACGCCCGCCAGGACGAAGACGGAGCCGACAATGGTGATCAGGGTCTGGATCGGCATCGCCCGTCGTCTCCTAGAGCCGCATGTCGATCATGCGCCGCATGACCATGTTGCCGATGAACATCCAGATCCCGAGACCGACCAGGCCCCACTTGACGACCGGCTCGCCGATCACGTCGCCGTAGAAGTGCGGCGAGGAGATCAGGATGAAGCTGATCGCCAGGAACGGCGCCGCGGTCAGGATCAGGGCCGAGGCCCGGCCCTCGGACGAGGCCGCCTTGATCTTCAGGCGCATCTTGTGCCGTTCGCGCACGGTGGCGGCGTTGAGCTTCAAGAGGCCGGTCAGGTTGCCGCCGGTCTTTTCCTGCAGGCGCACGGTGGCGGCGAACAGGTCGACGTCCGGATGCTGGCAGCGCTCGGACATCCGCGCGATCGCCTGCTCCATGGTGGCGCCGAAGGCGATCTCGTCGGCGGCCATGCCGAATTCCGAGCCGATGGGGTCGACCATCTCGCGGCCCACCAGGTTGATGGCGGTGGGCACCGGGTGGCCGGCCTCGAGGGAGCGGACGATGATCTCCAGGGCCTGGGGCAACTGGAAGCCCAGCTGCTTGGCGCGCTTGGCGACCATGTACTTGAGGTAGGCGATCGGTCCGCCGACGCCCACCGCCAGGGCGACCGGGACGAACAGGATCATGTGCTTGGTCAGCACCGCCGCGGCCATGCCGCAGACCATGCCGCCCATCGCCGCGTAGGCGATCCACTTCTTCGGATTGTACGGGATGCCGGAGGCGACGATCAGGTTCGAAAGCCAGCGCAGGCCCTTGCCGCGCTCGCCGTCGGCGTTGAGGCCGCGCTGCTTGCGCAGCTCCATCACCAGCGCCGAGACGCCGTCGACCTTGTCGGCCACCTTCAGCCGCTTGTTGACCTTCCGCGTCTGGGTGGCGACCGAGACCATGCCGATCACCGCCTGGCCGGCGGTGAAAACGGCGGCGAACACCAGGATCAGGAAGATGAGGTTCGCGTCGAACTTCATGACACCATCAGGGGGCGCGAGGGATCGAAGTTGGCGACGTCGTAGACGATGCCGCGGCGGGTCATTTCATCGAGGATGCGGGGACGCAGGCCGCTGGCACGGAACTCGCCGTGCACCGTGCCGTCCGGATCGGTGCCGGTGCGGTTGAAGGTGAAGATGTCCTGCATCTGCACCACCTGGCCTTCCATGCCGGTGATCTCGGTGACGTGGGTCACCTTGCGCTTGCCGTCCGACAGGCGGGTCACCTGGACGATCATGCCGACGGCCGAGGCGATCTGCTGGCGCATGGCGTCGGGGCTCAGCGACAGGCCGCCCATGGCGATCATCTGCTCCAGACGGCCGATGGCCTCGCGCGGGTTGTTGGCGTGGATGGTGGCCATCGAGCCTTCGTGGCCGGTGTTCATGGCCTGCAGCATGTCGAAGGCTTCTTCCGAACGGACCTCGCCCAGGATCACGCGGTCGGGACGCATCCGCAGCGCGTTCTTCACCAGCTCCCGCTGGCGGATCTCGCCCTTGCCTTCGATGTTCGGCGGGCGGGTTTCCAGGCGCACCACGTGCGGCTGCTGCAACTGCAGCTCCGCGGCGTCCTCGATGGTGATGGTCCGTTCGCCGTCGCTGATCGCCGCCGACAGGGCGTTCAGCAGGGTGGTCTTGCCGGAGCCGGTGCCGCCGGAAATCACCGTCGAGACGCGGCTGCGCACCGCGCCGAACATGAAGTCGGCGACCGCCTTGGGCATGGCGCCCACCTCGACCAGGCGTTCCAGGGTCAGCGGCTTCTTGGAGAACTTCCGGATCGAGACCGAGGCGCCGTCGATGGCGATCGGGGCGATGGCGGCGTTCACGCGGGAGCCGTCGGCGAGGCGCGCGTCCACCATCGGCTGGCTCTCGTCGATGCGGCGGCCGACGGCGGCCACGATGCGGTTGACGATGCGCAGCAGGTGGTCGTTGTCGCGGAACCGGACGGGCGTCAGCTCCAGCTCGCCGCGCCGTTCCACATAGACCTGGAACGGCCCGTTGATCAGGATGTCGTTGATGCTCTCGTCCTTGAGCAGCGGCTCGAGCGGACCCAGGCCCACCATCTCGTCATAGATCGAGGCGCCGAGCTCCTGCAGGTCGGCGTTGTTCAGCGCCATGCGCTCCGAGCGGGCGAACTCGGCGGTCAAGCTCATGACCTCGCGGCGCATGTCCTTCTCGTCGAGCTTGTCGAGCTTGGCGAGGTCCA